>CBDTUH010000190.1:0-6552 GCA_965363375.1 uncultured bacterium | reverse complement strand
GAATTAAAAGGATTTTAAGACGTTTGCAAAAAATGATTGCGCATCAGCAATCAACAATAGTACAACAGCCATTCTCTCTCCACCTTAATTTTTTACAAAGACATCAAATGGTCAAATGGTTTTAAACCATTTTCACTAATTTAAGTGCTGAAGCAAAACCTCTGTTTTCCCTTTTACAATAAGAACCATTATGACCAACAGTCAAGCCCTGTTTTTTGATGCCTGCCGTCGAGGCGACCTGACCGAAGTAGCTAATTTATTTCAGCAAGACGAAACACTTATCAATGCCATTGACAGCAGGGGATTTACCCCACTTATTTTAGCTGTATATAACGAGCAGCCGGCGGTTGTAGATTTTTTGATGCAGCATGGTGCCGATGTGAATGCACCGGACTTTGCCGGTAACACGGCGCTGATGGGCGTTTGCTTTAAAGGCTATACAGCTATTGCAGAAAGCCTGCTGGCGGCCGGTGCCGATGTAAACGTGCTGAATGCGAACAATGCCACGGCGCTTACTTTTGCGGCTACTTTTGGTCATATGGACATTGCCAAAATGTTGTTGCAGCGCGGTGCCGATGTGCTGGCGCGCGATGTACGCGGCAAAAGCCCGCTCGATCATGCCGTTATACAGGAGAACGATGCCATGGCCAACCTGCTGGAGCAGCACCTCAATCAATCCTGATAAAAACAAACCGGGAGGACTTTTTGCAGCGCTCCCGGTTTGGTCGTGTTAATGAACTAGCGGTCTGTACGTTCGTTGGTACTTTGGCTGCTCATATTGTCACCGCTGCCGCCGGCATAATCATCACGGCCGCTATCGGCGCCCAGGTCTTTTTGAGTGGCAATTCGCTTGCGGCCAATGTCGGCATCCTGTGCCACATTCTTTCTTTCTTCTTTACTCAGGTCGGTTTTTGCCTGTTGCTCTTCGCGGTTGCGGCCTGTCTGCTCTGCACTTCCGGTGCCCTGTGTAGGCTTTACCCCACTGTTTCCGTCTTTTCTTTTCATAACATTCTGTTTTGTTGAAGTGCACAACCATAGTGCCACAGGCGTGCTTAAACGTCTGTTTTTCCTTTTAGCTTATTACTGCTGATGGGTTTAGTATGGCAACACTTTTGTGACAAGTATTGTATTGACAGCAGGTGTAAAAAATAAACAATCATGAAAAAAATATTGCTCTATATAACCTTGGTGTTGGCCGGTATTGGCAGTGTTGAGGCTCAGGGGAAAAAGCCAAAAGCCCAAACCGCAAAAAAGCCTGCCAATACGGTGCAGACGCCAGTAATAAATACGCCGGTAAGCTTAAACAACTGGGCACAATACAATGCGAAAAATGCAGGCTCCAGAACGTTATCCATTAACGACCCTACGGTTATTACGCTAAACCGGCGCGCCAATGGCGAAAATGTAGCCTTTGACAGCAAAGAAATCTTGGGCGTGCCTAAAATTACCTATGGCCTGGGCAATGGACAACTGCTTTTCCGCAGCCGCGGCGCCACCACATCGGGCACTGGCACCGGCAGCGGCACGGTAGGTACGGGCAGCAGCACAGGGCCATTGGGCATGAACGGGCTGGCACTGGGTGTAAACGGTAAAAGCCCCTACGCCGGGCCTATTATGGATGGCATCATTGTCACCAACCTACCCAAGGGAACCTCACAGGAACTGCCCCGCCGCAGCAAGAAAAAAGACCGCTACTAAAATCTTTTTTAAAAACAGCATTATTCACTTTTAAAAATAAAACCTTATGGACAAGGAAAATAAGAACCGCAGCGGCAGCCAGAGTAACCGCAACAGTGATGAAAGCAGGAAAGGCGAGCGCAAGCAGACCAGCCAGCCTGGTGCGCCCAATAAAAGTAACCGCCAGACAGGCGACCATGAAAAAGACGACTCTTCAAGAGGGGCGGAGCGCAACACTACTAAAAAAGGCGCAAACAGTATTTAAAGCATTTGATTTTGATTTACACCTAAAAGGAAAAAAAGAGGTTTAGAAATATGCATCCATTTACTAAAAAATGTGGCCGGCACTGTTTATCTGGCATAATTCTTTAAGACTAATAGATTAAACAAACGAAATATCCATGACAGGAAATGATCAAAATAAACAGGGCCAGCCACAAAAATCCATAACTGAAAATGGTGACAGCGCCATACAAGGCAGGGTAGACAATTGCGGCAATCCACAGTTTGAAACCGAAGAGCAGCAGGCCGATATCAGCCATATAGACCGGCAAGAAGGAACAATGAACAATGGTGTGTTGGGCGGCAATTTCAGCAAAGAAGATGCATAACCTTTATTTTAGGTGCATAAAAAGCAAACCCCTTTCATTAATGAAAGGGGTTTGCTTTTTAAAAACGTTTATTTTTCCTTTTACAGCAGGCTGCAAAAGTTTATTTTTTCTGTGGCTTGTTATCTTTGGGTATAGGAACCAGCGCTGGCTTTTTTATGCCCAGTAAAACCGACAGTACATCCATCCAATTCATAGAATATTGTTTATACAGGTTTAAAAGATTCGTTTTTTTATACCGCCTTCCTGGCCGGGCGATGATGTAATTTACACCCAAAAGTTGAATGTTCCTGTTAAAAAATGGAAAACATTTATACCCCCCATTCCGGCTGTTTCAATAAGTGCAATGGCTACTAAACATCAGTAATACTTATACTTTTAAACAATCCTTAGCGTAAAAGGTTCACATATCCTTTCAAAGGCGGCTCGCCACGTTTCATTTGTATAAAATAAATGTAAGTTCCTGTGGGTAAAGGTTGGTTGTTGAAAATGCCGTTCCAGGCTACATTTGTTCCTTTGGTGCGGTAAACCTGCTGTCCATAACGGTTATACACACGCACTTCTGCATTTAACAAAGGATCTAAATAAGGTATGCGCCACACATCGTTTTTACCATCGCCATTGGGTGTAAAAGCATTGGGCACATACAACTCCGCCATCACCTGCACCGTTACCGCATCGAAGCTGCTGCAGCCTTGTGCCGAAGTAGCGGTAAGTGTATAGGTAACATCTGCTTCGGGCTGTATGCGTGGGCGTGCACTGCCGGCACTATCCATATACAAGGCAGGTTGCCAGTTATAGCTGATGTCCGTCTGAGGTGGATGCGCACCCAGCCTGCTTTCGTTTCCTTTGATCACAATTTTATCCGCACCGGCTGCCGCTACCGGAGTGGGAAAAACATTGACGTAAATAGTATTGGAAGCCACCCGGCAGGCCGATAAAAAGCTGTTCTGTTTTTCTGCCGCCGTAAACCGGAACCAGTATGCCCCCGGATTTGTAGGCTGCCAGTTAAGAGTTGGCGTGTTGGCGCCGGGCACATCTTTCCAGGTGGCGCCGCTGTCGGTGCTGAGCTGCCAGTAAAAAACAGGCGATTCATAACCACTGGAAATGCGGGCAGAAAAAGAAAGTGGGAAACGGTTTTCCTCGCACATATTGATAGTGTCAGAGATTTGCGTTGACTGCGCCTGCAGGTTGGGGCCGCAGGGCCTGAAGGTAATATCGTCCAGCAGCAGGTCGTTGCCAATGCCGCCGGGCGCATTGTTGGTTATTTTCAGCACCACACTAGTGGCATTTTGGGGTGTTTTAAAAAAGAAGCCATATTGCTTCCATTCGGGTGATGAGGTCACCGACATATCGCCCGTGTTGTAGGTTTTTAAAACAATTCCATCGGCACTTTCAATGCTGAAAGTAAGGTTGGGCAAAATAGAATTGAGGTTGCTTTTAATCAGGTTCATAACCCAGGCGGCAAACTCGTAAGTGGTGTTGGCGCAAAGTCCTGAAATGGATTGCACGTAAAAGTTGCCCGGTGTGTACGATGCATTCACCATCATAAAATAACCGCCCCTGTCGCCGGTGTGGTCGCTGCTGACCGTGTGCCAGCTATTGCCAAAGCATTGCGATGTAGCGTTGCGGATGGTGTAGGAGCCATCGGGTGGACAATCGGTATTAATAAAATTATAATCGGTGATAGAAGTATTGAGCGGAATGCCGGTAACAGAGCCGCCGGCACCAAAAGTGATGTTCACCATGGGGTCGCCCAGCGAACCGGTGCACAATTGAGCAGATATGCTTGCGCCGGATAGTAACAAAAGCAACAGTGCCAGCAGCCTGTAGCCCATCCGGTAATGTTGCAGCAGTTGGTGTATGTTTAGCAATGGTAACAGTTCCTTTTTTATGACAACAGTAGAAAACCTCTCTTTTTCCTTTTAAGGCATTTCAAATAGAGCTAAAGATAAGCCATCCGGTGCAGCAATTAGTTGATTGGAACAGAAAAGAAAGGTGAGTTTTAAAAGGAAAAGAGAGGTTTGGGAAAAATTAAAAATGAAAATTTAAAAGTTAAAATGTAAAAACCTCAAAAGTAAATAAAGACGTTTCGATTTAAATTGAAAGTGAAAACCAAAAAGTAAGGCGAATTCTAAAAGAGAAAACAGACGTTTTGCTTTTCAGCGACTTTATTCTCTATGTTCTATTACACCTTTAGCAAAAGGAAAATGAGACGTTTTACCTATTAACTTAATTAACTGATTGTAATAAGTAACAAAAACCTCGAAAGAGATCTTGAAAGTTCAACCTCCATTAAGGCATTGCAGGCTGGCTTTCTTTTTTAAAAGCTTCTACTGCTTTTTCGTTGGCTTCTTTTTGCAATTCTTTGTTGATGGTAACACCGGCTTTGGCGCCTTCTGCAGCGGCCACCACCACCAGGTGCATGTCCTTATCGGCATCGCCGGCTACGTACAGGCCGGGCGTGCTGGTTTGCTGGTAGCGGTTGGTTACAATCACGCCTTTGCTGCTTACCTCGCAGTCAAAAGTTTCGGCAAGGTTGCATTGCTGTGTGTAGCCGTTTACAAAAAACAAGGCATCGCAGGGTTGCGTGTGACCATTTGTAAAAACAATGTTTTGCAACTGCCCGTCATTGCCCTGCAGGCGCGCAATAGGTAGTCGTACTACAGGTATGGAAAGTGCCTCCAGTTCTTTTTCCTGCTGCGGCTTTAGTTTGTTTTTGCCATCGGTATACAGGGTTACATGCGGGCTCCAGGCTTTGAGGTTGATCGCTAGGTCGCCACCATTTTTATTGCGTGCATACACACCCAATTTTTTATCGCGCACTTCCCAGCCATCGCAGTAAGGGCAGTGAAACACGGAGCGGCCATACATTTCCAGAAATCCTTCTATCGGCGGCACATTGTCGGCAAGGCCGGTGGCAATCAGCAGTTTTTTCGAGTAAAAAGTTTGACCGTCTTCGCTATTTACCTCAAAGATGCCTTCGTTGTTTTTGCGCGCTTTCACAATGCGATTAAGCAGCAATACTATGCCGTACTTAGCAATTTCTGTATGGCAGATTTTAATAAAATCAGTAGGTAAAAAATCATCTCGCGTGAGGTAATTGTGCATGCCGTGCGACCAGCGGTTGCGCTGTTGCAAAGTATCAAAAACCAGTACCTTTCTGCGGCAGCGGCCCAGCACCACGGCTGCATTTAAGCCGGCCGGCCCGCCGCCGATAATGATCACATCCTGTAGTTCCATCACACTATTTTATTTTCTATACACAATTACCGGGCTAAAAGAAAATAGAGACGTTTTACCTGTTTAATAACCGGGATAGTAGCGCTTGCCCAATATCAATACTTTGGCGCGGCCTTTCAGCAGGTTGCCGGTGGTGCGGTAAGAAAATTCTATTTTGTCGATGTATTTGCCATCGGCTGCCAGTTCAATAATGCGGCTGCTTTGCCCTGCCAGAATTTCTATATCAACAGCGGGTGTTAGCTGGTCGCCGTTCTGGTAAGTGATCTTCAGGTCCTGCAGCCTGATGTCGCGGTCTTCTACACTAAACCGGATGGCAGTATACTGGTTGCGGCTTCTTATATCTATTTCATCTTTATCGCGTACAAAATTCACCTTTTCTTCGCCCAGCAGTTCCCAGCCTTCTTCAATGCCCACGGTGCGGCGCGAGGAGCCACAGGAAGCTGCTACAAAGGATACCAATAAAAGAAGTGCAAGCACAAAAGGATTAGTAGTAATTTTTTTTATCATAACATAAAATTTATACGTTGCTACTTATTCAAATTTCAGGCCTTAACAAAGTGGACCAATTTCTAAAGTTGTTTGATTGCAATTTTGCCTGCTTTTGTTTTAAAAAATGAATGGCTCAAAAACGTCTTCTTTTCCTTTTAACGCAGCCTAACTTTTTGGATTAGACTTTTCAATTTTACCTTCTCCATAAACGTCTGATTTTCCTTTTACGCCTGCATCAACACGCGCACGGTTACCAACAATTGCCCTGTGTGGCGCATGGTATGCTCGGCTGCATGAAACAGCAATCCCATTACGGTAGAAGGTAGTTGTTTGCGGCCCACGCCTCTAAATTCAGTCAGCGTATTTTCAGGTGTTTGTTTCAACTGCTGCAAAGCATCGTCAACCTGCCGGTTGAAATGTTGCAGTAAAGAAAGGGTAGTGACGTTGAATGGTTTTCCTTCAGCTTTCAGGTATTCGAGTTGCTGCGCTGATAGTGATTCTCCTTTTGCATAAGTGAATAGCCTGTTGAGTACAC
>CBDTUH010000189.1:0-6579 GCA_965363375.1 uncultured bacterium | reverse complement strand
CATTCAGTATAATGCGTGCCTGGGTGGTGGCGCTGTATCCGCCTAGTACACACAGCCCTGTTAAAATTATGGTTCGGATCATGAGGTGAAGGTTTAATCGCGAATACGAAATTGCATATCCGAAATGACGATACTGGAAGTATTTGCATTGTTGCGTTTAATGAAAACTTCTATATAATCTCCCGTAGCCAGGTCAACTTCGGTTTCCAGCGATATTTGATAGCCCTGGTTATTGGTCATAGAACCCATGGCAGCATTGGGAAAAGGAATGACAGTTCCGTTTTTGGCAATGGCAATAGAAAAATCGCTGCCATTGGCCGGTGCTTTACCACCTACCACAACAAAAACGCGGCCTACAATATTTCTTTTTCCAATGTAGGTTAAGCGGTTGTTAGAATGGGTAAATCGTTTGGCGTTAATAGCCGTAGTGGCACCAATAATTTTATAATACACACCCAAATTGGCAAGTGTCGTTACATCTATGTTGTCATTCATATACGAAAAACCAAAGGCCCGGCTGTTAGGTATACCGGAATTTTGCTGCATCTCCCACGCCGGTGTATAAGAGTCAAAACCCTCTAGTAGCGTGGTTACCCCATGAAACATATTTGTGGTCATGCGTCCTTTGTCAATAGAAGCGCCGGCGTTTACTTTTACACCGGTTGATCCATTATACACAAAATGGTTATTGGCAAGGTCAATATCATCAATCACCAGGGAAGGTAAAAACTCAATTCCAGCGCCGCTGCTAATACCGCCTATTAAAGTAAAACCACAAATAAAACGGCCCATGTTGCCGGTAACCTTCAGGCCCTTAGCCGCGTTCCAGTAATTTTGCAATACAATTACAGCCCTAAAGCCAGACACCTGGCCTACACCCTCGCTGGGCGTGGTGTTGTCCTTGATGTTGATACCTGTTAGCAAATTACAGGAATACAAACCTGTAGCATCAGACAAATCGAATGCTTTTGTACTACCCGTAAGAGGTACAATCAACAGCTTTTCCAAATACACATGGTTGTTGGCGCTTCTTAAGATAGCACCGCTTACGTTTGACACGACCCCATCTCTTATTGGATTGGTACCTTTTACTGCAGCACCATTTAAATTTATATAATAGGGAGAAATATCTACCAACCCTGAAAAAGAATAGGTTTTTGTTCCATCCAGTTTAATTTCGGTGCCAACAGGTGCGGGCAGGTCGGTCAGCGAACGAACAATGGTTACCGCAGCATCGTTATAGTCAACCTGCTCCCAAATGGCACCCCGGAAAATATCCAGTGAGTTGGTAGTAGTGTTAAAAATCTGCAAGCCAATTGGCGGATTTTCAATGGCATTGCGCTCAGCGGTGCTCATGCGCGGAATCAGCAGGCCAGTGGTGCCAGATGAAATGTCGAGAATAGCTTTTGGATGGGGCAGATCGCCTGTGGCATTAATGGCCACATTTTGCGCCGAAGCCACAGCACAAAGCAACTGTAAGCCAAATAATAGCTTTAAAAAATGGAATTTCATGAATATAGGATTTTAAAAAAACTGATTCTTCTAGTATCAGGTAGGCGAAAGTATTCCACTAAGTATATTTTTTTTTACCTGCAAAAGTTTTTATTTACCGCCATAAGCACTTATGGAAGTGAAACTTAAGCATAAATACTTACCTGAACTTTAGACACAAACAATTTCCCGTCTGTTGCTATATCTTATCTTTGCAGCCTTTTAAACAAATGAACAAATGAAGTTTTATACCTGGTTAATACGCTACCGCCTGATGGTGGGCATTGCCTTGCTGGTGCTGGGTGGCGTTACCAATTATTTTGCCGGCTTTTGGCCAGCGTTCCCGCTGTACCTGGTGGGCCTTATTCTTATTGCAGGCCATTTCTTTTTTGGCCCGCTGCGCCTGATACAAGAGCATATGGAGGCCGGCGATATGGAAGGCGCCGCCAAAATCATCAACTCCATTAAATATCCCAATCTGCTGTACAAGCCCATACGCTCGGTATATTATACGCTGAAAGGCAACCTGGCCATGATGAACCAGGATTTTGACACCGCAGAAAGCAGCATGAAAAAAGGCCTCGACCTGGGCATGCCCATGAAAGAAGCCGAAGGCGCCAGCCTGCTGCAGATGGGTATGATAGCCATGCAGAAAAACGACCTGAGGCAAGCCGAAAGCTACATCCGCAGCGCGCTGCGCAAGGGCCTGCCCGACAAAGAAAACCAGGCCGCTGCTTACCTGCAGATGTGCAGCCTGATGATGAACAAACGCGAGTTTCGCGCGGCAAAAGATTTCTTCCGCAAGGCAAAAGCTTTAAAACCCAAAACACCGCAGATTGTAGAGCAGATCAAAGAAATAGAAAAATACATTTCCCGCATTCCCGGATAAAAGGGAAAAAAGACGTTTATAAAAAAGCACCAACTTGATTGGTGCTTTTTTATTTTAGCCCTTTGTAAGGCTGCCATCTGCACTTTTTTTAAAACGTTGCTTTTACCTTTCGGCTGGTAGCAATGCAGATAAGGTGATTTGTTCTAAACGCCTGTTTTCATTTTACGCTTTCCGTTTACTTTCATGGTTTTCACTTTTGACTTTTGCCCTCCTTATAAAACGTCTCATTTCCCTTTTAAGAATATTTATGCTGCTGTAATGCTCACCTGCATCTGCTCGCCGGGCCAAGGGCCAAACAGCTCAATGATCTTCTGGTAGCGAAACGTAAAAATCTTGTGCAGTTCTTTTTTTACTATAACGGTTTGCGCCATACTTCCCAGCGGGCCAAAGGGCAACTGGTAATGTACAATATCGGTCATTTGCACACCGCCGTCTACGGGCACAAAATGGTGCTGGTGGTGCCACAAGCTGTAGGGTCCGCGGCGCTGCTCGTCCACAAAAAACCGGTTCTCCTCTACATGCGTTATTTCCGTAAGCCAGAAAAGCGGAATGCCCAGAAGCGGCTTTACACGATAGGTGATTATCTGCCCCGGGTACATTTCAGGAAAATGAAGCTTGTTGGTGAGTTTTAAATTTAAGGAAGGTGGCGTCATGGCAAACAGATTATTTGGATCTGAAAAAAAACGCCACGCTTCTTCTATACTTACCGGCAGGTGCTGCACGCTTTTCAATACATAAACTTTACCCATATTTTGTAATAACAAAAGAGGATGCCAATAGTTGCAACTGCCTATTTATTTTGTGCAGGCCAAAAGGAAAAGGAGACGTTTTTGAAACGTGAAACGCGAGAGAAATGGCAAGAAATATTTTAAAAGGAAAAAGAGACGTTTTGCTTTTAACCATGAACTTTTTACAAAAGGGAAAAAAGATGTTTTGAAATGCTGGATAGATAACATAAAAAAGCGAAGCTTCTACAGGCAATTTTATTACCCTGTAAAAGCTTCGCCTGTAAAAGCGTTTATTAAAAAGAAGGCGCTTTAATAGCGGCCGTCTTTCTTATCCTTGCTGCGGCCAATACCGTAACCTACGGCACCACCCACTACGCCACCAACCACACCACCTACTACGCGGTTTCGTTTGTTGATGATGGCACCTGCAGCAGCACCTACACCTGTACCAATAGCGGCACCTTTGGCAGCTTTACTCCAGCCACTCTTTTTAGCAGCGCTGGTTGATGTGTTGCTTACCGAACCACCCTGGTAGGTATTTGACCTGCGGGATGTGGTGCGTGCAGCGGTTGTTCTGCGCGGCGCGGCAGCAACAGCAGCCGGTGCTACGGCAGCCATTTGTGCGGCATTGTATTGCGTGGTGTTACCCAGTTCGTTCTGCGCTTTCCACTGCTGGTATTGTGCCAGTCCTGCGGTGTCGGCAGCCAGCTTCAGCGAGTCTTTAAAAGCCTGCAACTGCGCGGTGGCATCTGTCTCTCCGGTTTTGGAAATACAACCTGTAAATATAGTGGCGGTTATGGCTATTACTGCAAATATCTGTTTCATAATAATGGTGTTTTAGGTTTCCGAATTATTGTTTGTTATTTGCCCAAATCATGCCAAGGTGCTGCTGTATTTGTTAAACGAATGGCAAGCAACAAAGCTTTAACAGGGCTTATTTTTAACGAGTTATCAGTTCCAGCTGCGCGAAAAAACTTTCTGCAACAGCGGTGTAGTGCGGGCAGCAGCCTGGCTGCGCACCTCTTGTTCTTTTTCGGCTATTTTGCGGAACATGGCTTCGCTTACCATGCCAGCCATCAGGGTAGACAGGTCCAGGTTAATGCGGTTGCCACCCAGTGGTTTTACAATCTTATCCCACTGTTCATTCAACTTGTACTCCTGTAGCGCCTCTTCTACAGCGGGCTTAATGGCATTGCGCAAATTAGTGCCGGCGGAGCTCCTTAAATAATCGGTAGCAGCCGTGCCGCCACCTTTTACAATGCGCATGGCATCGGTAAATTGCATATTATCTATTGCACTTACAAACACCGGTATCGATGCCTGCGCGGCTTTTTCCGATGCCGCACCCATCGTGGTGGTAAAGCGGTCTACTTCGTTGGTAAGTCCCAGCATTTGCACCGTGTTCAGCACCTTGCGCACGCCTTCGGGGAAAACCGTTGTCATAACATTTTCCTTGCTGAAAGCACCGGTTAAAAAGTTATCCTGCGCGCCCAGCTGCAACAGCTGTTTAATGGCGCTTGAAGCATCGCGCTCGTTGAGCGAGTAACCGGCAAATCGCGAGCCCGTGCAGGCCACCAGCGCCGGCAGCATAAAGGCTAATAAAAGGGGTAAAAATATTTTTTTCATAAAACAACTTTTTTAATGCGGCCACCGTCTGGCGCGCCGGCTATATATGCAGACCTAAAAAATGGGCCGAAGTTTTATACGCCCTTGTTAAAAAGAACTTAAGAAGATTTTTAATACGAATTAAAAGGAAAAACGGACGTTTTGAATTTACGAATTACGATTTGGGATTTACGATTTAACGGAATATTCAAAAGGAAATATAGACGTTTTACATTTCGGGTTTTTCTATTTACAATTCACCATTGACCATTCACAAAAGGAAAAAGAGACGTTTTTGAAACCATCAAAACAAACCTGTTTTCATTCCGCTGGCCAAATCTTAACCATTTGTTACCAACCAAATTTTTATTTTCAATAAAGCATTTCAGGTATGGTAAAATTCTACACATTCATATTACTGGCGCTACTGGCAGGAAGCGGCGCAGCCGCACAGCAGCAGTGGCTAACCGGTTATTTAAAAGACAGTGTAACGCATTTTCCCATCACGGCCGGCACCATCAGCAACAATACCAAAGGACATAAAGTATATACCAACGAGAAGGGTCTTTTTCGCATTGCCGTTGCACCCAACGACCTGGTTTATGCGCTGGCAGAAAATTACCAGTACGATACGTTGCGCTACGCATCGCTCGGCACCGACACCATCACCATTTACCTGGCGCCCACCGGTAGTTACTTACCCACCGTAACGGTGCAGGCGCGCTACACGCGGTACCAGATGGACAGTATTGCTCGCAAGGCCGAATTTGAAGAAAACACCGGCACCCGGCTTCCTACATTTTCGTCTGCGCCATCGGGTGCATTTGGTATAGGCATTAACCTCGATCGCATTTTTAAAAAGAAGGACAGCGACAAAAAGAAGTACGAAAAAATTTATAGCAACAATGAAACGGCCGCTTATATTGACTACCGCTTTTCCGCTCAGCTGGTGGCTTACTATACCGGGTTAAAAGGCGAGCCGCTGCGGCAGTTTATGTATCAATACACACCCACTTATGAGTGGCTGCGCCAGCACCCGCACGACGACCAGATTCTTTTTTACATTAACGACAAACTAAAGGAATTTAAGGCAGAACAAAAAAGGCCGTCAAAAGCATTTTAAGACGTTTTACAAAAACACTAAAGCAATAAAAAAGCTTTCCAATATTGGAAAGCTTTTTTTAGTATTTACAAATCAATTTTTAAAAATTAGCTTCATCTGCACTGGGGCCATAGCTGCCGGGAATAGGAATATCAAGCAGGCGCAGGTACACACCCAACTGTGCGCGGTGGTGTATGATTTGGCTGAACGAATGCCTTATCACACCATACTTGTTGGTCTGCATCAGCACCTGCTCACCATGGCGCAGGGTCCATTGCGGCTGCAGGTCTTCTTCCTTTGCATTTTGCAAAGCAGCGCGGCCTGCCTCCAGCGATTTTTCAAACAGGTTGAGCAAAGTGGTTACATCGCTCACTTCGGTAGGCTTGTAAGGTTGCGCCGCAAAGTCAAGTTCGCTGGTGTTTAGCGCCATAGCGGCCCAGCCGGGCAGTTCGGCAATATGCACCGCCAGGTTTTGCAATGACATGCTTTTGGGGTGTGGCTTCCAGTCCCAATTACTGGCAGGCATACGCAGCAGCATTTTACGCGTGGTTGCAGCCTCGGCTTCCATTTCATTTTGCAGCAGTGTTAGTATATCCATTGTGTTTTGGTTTTATAAAGCCTTACTGTTTGGATGCAGCTCTTTTTAACAGGGCCGCACCCAACTTTATTTAGTTCAACAAAATGTAAAAGGAATTAGCCGGTTGCCTGGCTTATTAGTAACGGCGTCCGCCACCACCGTAGTTGCCTCCGCCGCCGCCATAGTT
>CBDTUH010000188.1:0-6585 GCA_965363375.1 uncultured bacterium | reverse complement strand
AACTTATGGCTTACGCTGGAGCGGCTACCATTCACTTCTATCTCCATCATGGCATCATAGTTATGTCGGCTCACCACTTTTATTTTGCTGCTGATGCCCAATCCTACCTTTACCACGTATTGCAAAAAAGGAGCGGAGTTATCTTTCACGGCAATCATTTTACAGGTTTTGCCCACAGCCACCTGCGATAGCGTTTTACGAAACTGCACGTTCAATTCACCTTTTGCATTGGGTATGGCATCGCCGTGCGGGTCGTAGGCAGGATAACCCAAAAACTTGTCAAGCTTTTCTATCAGCTTGGCCGATTGTATGTGTTCCAGTTGTTCGGCCACTTCGTGTACCTCGTCCCAGGTAAATTCGAGTTTGTCGTACAAAAAAGTTTCCCAAAGGCGATGCTTGCGTATCACGTCAATAGCCCTTCGGCGGCCTTCAGCAGCCAGGTTTATTTTCCCATATTTTTTATAGGTAACCAGATGTTTGTCCTTTAGCTTTTTCAGCATGTCGTTTACCGTAGCGGGTTTTACGCCCAGGTAAGTTGCCAGCTCGTTGGTGCCGGCCTCATTTTTATCGGGCAGCTCATTGGTGAGGTGAAAAAGCGCCTTCAGGTAATTTTCTTCCGTTTGTGACAGCATAGAGACAAAATTAAAGGGTTTGACCGAAAAATAAATGTTAGGTAGTCCTAACTATTGTAATTTTGGTTTTCAAACTGTTTGAAATGTATTCTCCTATTATAAAAACCGGTTTTTGTTTTTTGATGTTGCTGATGTGTTTTATAAGCATTGCACAAACAGGGCGCCTCACCGGAAAGGTGACGGTCAATGGAAGGCCTTTGCCCGGTGCTAATGTGGCGCTAAAAGGTGAAAATATAGGTGCTGTTACCGATAGCCTCGGGGTGTTTGGTATGGAAAAGATAGTTGCAGGAACTTATACCATCACTGCTTCAGCAGTAGGATATACAGTACAGGAAAAAAGTGTAAGTGTTTCAGCTGATAGCATAAAAAACATTGCATTTGAGATGGTAACCGAGGTAAAAACATTAGGAGAGGTAGTGGTGTCGGGATCTTTAAAAGAAGTGTCTCGGCTGGAAAGCCCGGTGCCGGTGGAGGTGTACACAAAAACTTTTTTTAAAGCCAACCCAACACCTTCTTTATTTGAAGCATTGCAAAATGTAAACGGCGTAAGGCCGCAGCTGAATTGCAATGTGTGCAACACAGGCGATATACACATTAACGGGCTGGAAGGACCTTACACCATGGTGCTGATAGACGGCATGCCCATTGTAAGCGGCCTCTCCACCGTGTACGGGCTTACCGGCATACCGCAGTCGCTGATAGAACGGATTGAAATTGTAAAAGGGCCCGCCTCCACATTGTATGGTTCCGAAGCAGTTGGCGGCATCATCAATATCATCACTCAAAAACCGGCTGCAAAAAATTATGTAATAACCGATGTATTTGCCACGCACTGGGGCGAGGTAAATACCGACATTGGGCTGAACTGGAATGCAGGTAAAAAAGCAAAAGCGCTGCTGGGCGTCAATTATTTTAATTACCAACACCCGGTTGATAACAATAAGGATGGCTTTACAGATGTGGCACTGCAAAACAGGATCTCCCTATTCAACAAATGGCATTTTAGCAGGGCGCAAAACAGGGTTTTTTCACTAGCCGGCCGGTACGTGTACGAAGACCGCTGGGGTGGTCAAATGGCCTGGACCAAACAACATAGGGGTGGCGACAGCATTTATGGAGAAAGCATTTACATTAAACGCTGGGAACTGCTGGGCACCTATCAATTGCCTTTTAAGGAAAATGTGATGCTGCAGCTAAGTGCTAACGGTCATCTGCAAAACAGCGTTTATGGAATTACTTTTTACGAAGCCGCGCAGAACATTGCATTTGCACAATTGACATGGAATAAAACCCTCGGAAAAAATGATTTGCTTTTAGGTGCTGCCTACCGTTACAATTATTATGACGATAATACGCCTGCCACGGCAACTTTCGATACCGTGCATGCACCTGCCAACAAGCCTTCCATTACGCATCTGCCAGGTGTGTTTTTGCAAAATGAAATAACCATAAATGGCCAAAATAAACTGTTGCTGGGTTTGCGGTACGATTACAACAGCCTGCATGGCTCCATTGTATCGCCACGAATTAATTACAAACTAAGTTCAAAAGATAATAACAACATTTTACGGCTGAGCGTTGGCAATGGTTTCCGCGTAGCGCATGTGTTTACCGAAGATCATGCAGCGCTAACGGGCACGCGGCAGGTGGTATTCAAAAACGATCTGAAGCCTGAAAACTCATGGAACGGCAATGTCAATTTTGTAAAAAAGTTTTTTGGTAAACAAGGCACTTTTGTTACGCTGGATGCCACCGCTTTTTACACTTATTTTACCAACCGCATTATTGCCGATTATGAAACAGACGTCAGCAAAATTATTTACGACAACCTTGATGGCTATGCGGTATCAAAAGGGGTGAGCCTGAATACGGATATTGTTTTGAGAAATGGATTGAAAGTGCTGGCCGGCGGCACATTGATGGATGTATATTTTGAAGACAATGGTGTAAAACAAAGACAACTGCTGGCAGAAAAGTTTTCTGCTGTTTGGAATGTGGGTTACACATTTAAGAACTTAGGCATCACCATAGACTATACTGGAAATGTGTACGGGCCTATGCGCTTGCCCCTGTTAGGTCCGCTGGATGACAGGTTGGCTCAGTCTCCTGTATGGAGTGTGCAAAATGTACAACTGACCAAGAAGCTGGGTAAAGGTTTTGAAATATATGGAGGCATTAAAAACCTGCTGAACTATACGCCGCCTGCCAACAGCATCGCGCGCGCTTTCGATCCGTTTAACAAGCAGGTGCAATACGACAGCAATGGCCATGTATTGGCTACGCCCGATAATCCCAACGCGCTGGTGTTTGACCCTAGTTACCTGTTTGCACCTAACCAGGGCGTTCGTGCTTTTTTAGGTTTCAGGTTTACCAACCGATAGCATATGAAAAAGTTTTTTATATACAAACTGATTTTATCGGTATGTATTTTTTACATGCAGGATGCCAAAGCGCAGCCAAAAGCTTACAATATTGCGCATGCTGATAGCCTGCTGGCAAAAGGAAATAAAGACGTTTTTATTTTTATGTATACCGACTGGTGCCGGTACTGTGCTGCCATGAAGCAAACTACTTTTACAAATGACAGTGTGGTGCAGTTGCTAAACCGGCATTTTTATTTTGTGCCCTTCAATGCAGAAAGTATGGGTGCGGTAAAAATGAATGGCATTGAGTACAGGTATGTACCATCCGGCACCGGCACGGGACAACACGAACTGGCTGCTGTACTATCCGGCAAAGCGGTCCCAACGTTTCCTTTCATGGTGGTAATAAATAATAAAAAGAATCTTCTTTTTTCGTACGATAGCTATCTCAGCGCAAAAGAATTATTGGTTGTATTAAATAACTTGTTACAGCAAAAACATTAATTCATCACTAAACAAAAAATGGTTTTAAAAGGAATTTCAGACGTTTTATCTACCACTTTTCTCCAAAGCAATAAAACGTCTCAAATTACTTTTATGCGTTCCTGAAAATAACCATTACAAGAGGTAAAAGAAAGGATTTTACCAATGAATATTTCCCCCGATTTTAGACTTCTCTTTCACTCCTTTTTTCAATCACCACAGCAGCTCAAAAACCCACTTAAATAGTAACTTTTTTCGTGCCAGAAAAGATTGTTTTTAATCATTTTATGCTTTTATAAAGGGTTCATAAACAGATAATTAACTCAAATCTTAATGTTTTCCTTATGTTGGCAGATTGCTTGTTTAAGGCGCTCATTTTTTGTAAATTTGTAATCCTTTCAATCACCTAAAAACACCCATTAAACCATGCAAAAAAGCCATCTTTTTACCACCCTTTTTGTGTCCATAGCAATCGCCCTTATTTCATTTATCAGTCCATCTGCCAAAAGCAGTGCCGCGTCTGCATCCGTTGCCAATATGTTAGCTATTGATACAGCTGCAGCCCCTGCTGCCGCACCAGTTGCGCTAAGCACGGTTTTATACGAAAAGCTGGAGCTTGCTAACAAAGGGCTTTCGCTGGAAGCAATGGAATATGCCATTAAAGGTTATGAAAAACTAACCGCTTCCGGTGAAGTGAGCAACAGCCGTTACCTTACGGTTATCGACTTTAGTCAATCGGGCCGCCAAAAGCGTTTTTACCTGATTGATATGCACGATCAAAAGCTGGTGATGAACACCTTTGTATCGCACGGTAAAAACAGCGGACTGGATGTTGCAAAAAATTTTTCTAACACCATCAACTCTGAGCAAAGCAGCCTGGGCTTTTATGTAACCGGCCCTACCTATACCGGCAAGCATGGCCTGAGCCTGCGCCTGAAAGGCCAGGAAGAAGGTATTAACAACAATGCTATGGCCCGCGGTATAGTGGTGCATGGTGCCGCATATGTAAATGCCGGCCGTGTAAATAGCGCCTTTATGGGCCGCAGCCAGGGTTGCCCCGCTCTGCCCGAAGCAGAATATGCAGATGCCATCAATTACATTAAAGACGGATCGGTGATGTTCATTTATCATCCTATGCAGGAATATATTCAGCAGTCACCGGTTTTAAATAGTTAATAGTGAGTGGTTTTTAGGTTTGTTGAAAAGCGTTCCAAATTGGAGCGCTTTTCTTTTTTTGTTTTGTGCTACTTTGCAGGCTTATTAAAACCGGAAACGATGTCGAAAACGAAAATAACAATCAACAACAACGGCTCTGTACGTGTAGAGGGCGACTTTGAAATTGTAGATAAAGATGGTAATGTGTATGGCCTGGGTGGCCGCGATGTGGTAACGCTTTGCCGCTGCGGTATGTCTAAAAACAAACCTTTTTGCGACGGCTCTCACAAAGGCCATTTTGAGCACAATGCCGTAGCATTTGACCTGCCGCCGAAAAAGCAGGCTTAATAAAAATGCACCTTTTTTAGTTTGTAATAATTAAGGTTAAAAACGTCTGGTTTTCCTTTTGTATGTGCAGGTAATGCATCAGCATTTAAAAGGAAGGCGAGACGTTTTTATTTTTGTTGAAAAGCGGTAAAAGATTTTTTTCAGACACTTTGTTTTCATTTCTGAAAAACCTCTCTTTTTCCTTTTGATTATCCGGCGCCAACACGCTGTATTTCATCGGCGGCGCTGCCCGTATTGCGGCGCGTGGTGCGGGCACCTTTGCCAAAGCGCCAGGTAGCAGAAAAAGTAGCCACACGCGTATCTCGCGTGAGTTTAAAATATTCCTCAGCACCGTCAAAATAGGTGAGACCTTTCATCCATTGCGTATAAAAAATATCGCGGACGGCCAGTTTCAAACTCACTTTGTTATTAAAGATATTTTTGCCGAAGCCTGCCGAAAGTTGCCCGGCGGGGTCCAGCACTTCCTGAAGGTCTACCTGGCTGCGCGATGCGTAAAAGCCGCTCAGTTCGCCGCTCCAGCCTTTGGGCAATTTAAACTGGTGCGCCATGCTGATGGTGTACTGCGTAATGTTGGCGCGGTATTCTTTCCACAGGCTTCCTTCCAGCTTTTTGTAGTTGAGTGCAGCACTGGCATTGAACGACCAAAAAGGCAGCGGCGATAATTGAAATGTAAGATCGGCGCCCCACTGCTGCAAGCGGCCAATATTACCATTAGTGTAAATGATGATGCCCGAAGTATCAACAGGAAACACCTGCGAAATATAATCCCTGGTGCTGCTGTAGCTGATGCCAGTAGTAAGTACCTGTTTAAACTGGTGAGCTACTTCAAAGTTCCAGGTGTACTGTGGCTTCATAAAAGGATTGCCCTGCTGGTAGGTGTATTTGTTGATGATAAAAACAAATGGATTAAGGTTTTGAAAGGCAGGCCTGTCAATACGACGATTGGCAATAAACGTAAGTTGGTGACTGCTATCGGCATGATAGCTTACATGCAGGGATGGAAAAAGACTGTTGTAGGATCGTGAAAAAGAAGAATCTTTTCTCAGTGCATTTCCCAGTTGCCGCGCATTGTAATTCGTAGTTTCGTAGCGCAGGCCGCCCTGCAGGTTCCATTTGCCTTTTTCTGTTTGCGCGCTGGTGTAGGCGGCGTGTATATTCTCTTCGTACAAAAAATGATTGCTTTTACCCAGGTCGGTTTTCCAGTTGGCGGCATCGCGGTATTCGTGCGCGGCCCTGTTGTCGGTAGTAATGTGCGAGCTTTTCCAGCCTGCTTCCATCTTTACATTTTTTAACTGCTGGCTGTAGTCGGCCTTGGCAGAAAAGATGTTGATGTTGGAGGGCACAACCGCTCTTGATGCTTCGGTATAAGAACCAGGAAACTGCAAGGTATTTTCAAAATACTGGTCGCTTTGCAAGCGGTAACGCAACAGGTCTACATCGGCAGTTAGCTCGCGGCTGCTGCTAAACTGGTGGCGAAAATTGAAGTTGGCGCCGCCGGTTTTAAAGTGAGTACCGCTGGTGCTTTGTGTAGTTACCAGCGAGTCGGTTTGGCCACTTGCATTCATCCATATGGCGTTGTTGCCGCCCCTGCTGTCTCTACTCAG
>CBDTUH010000187.1:0-6621 GCA_965363375.1 uncultured bacterium | reverse complement strand
GAGCAACCTGCGTAAAACCATCAGCCGCCGCCTGGTAGAAGCCAAAAATACCACCGCCATGCTTACTACTTTTAACGAGGTGGACATGAGCAAGGTAATGGCGCTTCGCACACAGTACAAAGACAAGTTTAAAGAAGCACACGGCGTGGGCCTGGGCTTTATGTCTTTCTTTACCAAAGCGGCCTGCTTTGCCCTGCAGGAGTGGCCGGCTGTAAACGCCTACATTGATGGCGACGAAATTGTGTACCACAACTACTGCGATATTTCCATCGCCGTATCGGCACCTAAAGGGCTGGTGGTGCCCGTTATCCGCAATGCCGAAAGCCTGAGCATGGCCGAAATAGAAAAGAAAGTAATTGAACTGGCTACCAAAGCCCGCGATAACAAATTGACGATGGAAGAAATGCAGGGCGGCACTTTTACCATTACTAATCCGGGCGTGTTCGGCTCTATGATGAGTACGCCCATCATCAACATTCCTCAATCAGCTATTTTGGGCATGCATAAAATAGAGGAGCGTGCTGTGGTGGTAGATAAGCAGATTGTCATCCGCCCGATGATGTACCTGGCCGTAAGCTACGACCACCGCATTATCGACGGCCGAGAGTCGGTAAGCTTCCTGGTGCGCATTAAAGAGCTGCTGGAAAATCCGGAACTTCTCCTATTTGGCAAAGACCCTGTAAAAACACTGTTGCAGTTATAAAAGCAATAAACGGCCCGTTAAAGCGTTTAACATTTTCAATGAAAAAGATATTCTTATTGGCAACCACAGCCACGCTGCTTCTTTTTTCCTGTTCTAAAGAAAAAAGTATCGACACTACCGACCCTGACGGACCCGGAGGCGGCGGTGGCGGCAACAGCAGCGGCCTGCTGGTAAAAACAGCTATCCAGCTGGGGCAAAACGATTCGTCTATTACCAACTATGCTTACGATGCGCAAAACCGGCTGGTACGGCTTTGGCTATCGGGTAACCAGAATGTAATGAGCGACCCCGGCGAAATTATTATTGTGCGCAACAGCCAGGGCGCCATTCAGTCTTTTACGGTAAATGATGCACCGGGCAGCTCCGAAAATATGGTTTATACTGTATACTATGATGGCGGAAGCGGGCGCTACACCGCCAAGGTTTCTACTGAAGATGTAAGCGGCACCCTTTACCGCGACAGCCTGGTATATAACTATAATGGAGCCGGACAAATCAGCGAAGAAATCTATTATGTTTCAATTGACGGCTCGCCTTATGCCGACTGGGCCAAAAATGAATTTATCTACAACGGCAGCGGCAACCTTACTGAGTACAAAGGCTACTTTCTGGATGTGAATACCATTAACTATGTGCAGGCCAGCCATATACTGGTGGAGTACGACAACAAAACCAACCCGCTGGTGCTGGGTGCCGAAGGTATTTTGCTGGACCAGATCAATTTTGTATCGCCCAACAACGTTACCAAAGCCACCGTTACCGACCTGGAAGACCCGTCCAACAACGAAGTAGCAACTTATGCTTATGTGTACAACGATAAGAACAAGCCCGCAACGGCTACCATCACGTTTCAAAGCGTAGGTTTGCCCATACCCATTACTTTTTATTACCAGTAAAAGGAAAATAAGACGTTTTTAAAAAAGCGGCTCCGCAGGAGTCGCTTTTTTTTATAACATTTGCGCTTATGCGCATTCAATCTTACCTGTACAATGCACAAAGCATTCTGGCGCTTTATACCGGCGATGTGCCGCTGGCAGGCTGGCTCAAAGCTTATTTTAAAGAACACAAAAAGTTTGGCTCCAAAGACCGCAAACATATTGCGCACCTGCTGTATTGCTATTTCCGCCTGGGTGGCGCCTTTCAACAGTTGACGAATGAAGAAAAGTTGGGTGTGGCCCTGTTTCTCTGCTCCGAAAAAGAAAACGATCTGCTGCAAGCCTACAAGCCCGAATGGAATGCATTGGCCCATTTGGAGCCAAAAGGAAAATTAGACGTTTTAGGAGCAAACGATGAAGCAACAAAGATCTTTCCTTTCAATGTTTTCTTAAGTACCGAAATAGAAACAGAACCTTTTAATATTAGTTTTTTGCAGCAGCCGCTGGTGTACCTGCGCCTGCGGCCGGGCAGGGGCCAAAAGGTAAAACAGACGTTTTTAAAAGAAGGACTTGACTTTACAGAAATTGGTGAAAACGGCATAGCCATCAGCAGCCAAACCAAAGCCGATGCGTTGATTAATTTAAACCAAGATGCCGTGGTGCAGGACTGGAGTTCGCAGCGCGTGCTGGAAGTATTGAACAAGGAAAAATTAAAAGGGGCTATAAAGGTTTGGGATTGTTGTGCAGCCAGCGGCGGCAAATCTATTTTGGTATGGGATACATTTAGCAAAGTGCAGCTGATGGCTACCGATGTGCGGCAAAGCATTCTGCATAATTTGCGCAATCGTTTGGCGCAGGCAGGCATTACCGCTTACCGCTTGATGGTAGCCGATGTGGCCAGGGCTTCGCCTTTCAGCGAAAAATTTGACTTGGTCGTTTGTGATGCGCCCTGCTCGGGCTCGGGCACCTGGGGCCGTACGCCGGAGCAGCTCTATTTTTTTACAAAAGATAAAATAGAACACTATGCCGGACTGCAAAAAAGTATTGCCGTAAATGCGGCGCAAAACGTAAAAAGCGGCGGCCAGTTTCTTTACATTACCTGCTCGGTTTTTACAAAAGAAAATGAAGACGTTGTGGCTTTTATTCAAACCAACACAAAGCTGCAACTTACCAAGATCGCTTACTTTAAAGGTTACGGCAAAAAAGGGGATACCTTGTTTGCTGCAGCTTTTATCGCTTTATAATTTCAGTAAAGTTTCTGTTGCCAGCAGTTTGCCACCACTGTACACCGATACAAAATATTTGCCTTTGGGCAGGTGGTAAATGTACAGCGGGTACACGGCAATGGAGGCTGGTTTGGTTTCCCTTTTTTCAAATACCAGCTTGCCCTGTGCATCGCGCAGCTGAATTAGCAAAGCTTCGCTTGGCTCTGCATTGTTTACCTGCAGCATCAGGTGGTTGCGCGCCGGGTTGGGGAAAAGCAGCAGCGGCCGCGCTGTGCTGTTGCAGGCCATTTGCAGGTTGATGGTGGTGGTGTCTATGTAAAAAGAAGTGAGCGAAGTTGCTGCGGTATCTATCACCTGCTTTACGCGGTATTGCACTGTGCCCGTAGACTGGTCCGAAAGCGGATCGATAAACTGGTAGGTTCTTTTTTCAAAATCAGTGGCTGTAACCGTCAGTTGCGATAGGGGTTTAAAGTCGGCATCGGTGCCTGTTTTTCGCTCTATTTCGTAGCGCATGCCGGCCGCATCTTTACTGCTCCAGTTAAGGGTGGCGCCGCAGTTTTGCGCGTTGGCCGAAAGCGATGCTTCATCTTTTAAGAGAATAGCAAAAGCTTTTTTCAGATCGGGTGTGCCGTAGCCTGCGCGTTCATAAGGCGCACCATTTTGCTGTATAGAAGCCTGCTTTAGTACCTGTATAATACGCATGTTACTAGCCTGCGGAAAACCCTGCCACAGGCAGGCGGCCAACCCGGCCATGTTGGGGCAGGCAAACGAAGTTCCGTTGCCGCTTCCAATGGTGTTGTTGGTGTTTTGAATGATAGTGCCCCAGCCAACCGATACTACATCGGGCTTTACACGGCCATCAGCCGATGGGCCATAGCTGGAAAAAGGCGCTACCTGACCTTCGCGGTTTATGGCACCTACGGTCAGCACACTGTCGCCATCGGCGGGCGTCATTATGTATTTCCAGCCGTTTTGTCCTTCGTTGCCGGCGGCTACCACTACCAGCAGCCCTTTTTGCGCCGCTATATCTGCACCGCGTGCAGCCATGGTATTATCGCCATTCATATCGGCATAGGTGTGGTTAAGGACCGCATTATCAAAAATGGCATAGCCCAATGAAGAAGAAATAATTTGCCCGCCGGCACTGTCTACCCGCTCGGCAGCGCATACCCAGTTGTGTTCTTCAATAGGAAATTCAGTGGCCGCATCTTCGGTGCGGTACAGGTAAAAAGAAGCCTTGGGCGCGCTGCCCACAAACTGCCCGGGAATGTTGGCGGCAATTATGGAAAGGCACTGCATGCCATGCTGATGATCTTCGCTCACAGAACTGTGGCGCGCCACAAAGTCCCAGGTTTCCAGCACCTGTCCATTAATATTGATACTGTCAAAAGCTTTTAAAGACGTGTAGCTACGGTAGCCGGCATCCAGCATGCCAATGCGCATGCCCTGGCCGCGCAGGCCCAGATTGTGCAAAAAGGCACCGTTGTGAATGTTGATCTGCGCTGCGGCAGCCCCGTAGTCAAAAGGGATTTCAGACGTTTGCGTAGCAGACTGAATGCCCGTTTTTTTCCAGGCATCTTTTTCATCAACGGGCGTTACCAACAGCTTTTGCTGTGTAGCAATGGGTGTGGCCTTTTTAACAAACGGCAATGCTTTTATTTTTTCCAGCGCAGCTGCATCTGTGGTTTGTATAGAAAGCGAATTGAGCCATTTGGAAGCGTTGATGATGGTAACGTCTCCGGTTGACCTTACGGCTTCTATGTAAGCAGCGGTTACGGGCAGGTCGGTGCTGTCAATAGCAATGTTGTGCCGCTGGCGGCGCTCAATACCAGATGCCGAAAGAAAAGTGGAAGGTGCGGACAGGCTGTGCGTATTCTGCCCTTTGTTGTTAAACTCGATAATGTAGCGCGTAAGCTGTGCCTGCGATTGGCTTGCAGCCATTACCATCAACAACCACACAAATGTTTTCTTCCTCATCCTTTATTGCTGAAATGATTAATTGTGATCGATAAGGGTGCGCACTACCTCAAAGCCTTTATAAGTGCCTTTGTAGCTGCTGGTAGAACCCGGTGCCTCTGGCTGATACTCCCATAGTTGCAGTTGCTGGTACACCAGCCCCAAACCCTTGGCATATTTTTCAACAGAATAGCTGCGGGCTGCATAAGCGCTTTCTACCTGCACGTTTTCGCTGGCATCCAGGTTTGTGCTTTCGTCTATATGAAAAACGGTTCTTACTGCATCCAGTTCAAAGCCATTGATGTTTTCTGCCCCTTCACCTTCGTAGCTAAAATCCCAGGTGCGCAGTGCATTGCCTACCGAAAAGTTGTTGATCTCGGGGCTAAAAGGTTCGTTGGGCAGGTATTGAAAGCCTTTCCATTTAGTGCCTTCTTTTAGAGGCAGCACCAACTTTACCACACGGCGGTTATTTTCAATCCATTCTATGCGATTGTCCGTTGGGGTAATAAAATAAGTGCCGGCAGAGCGCCACGGCTGGCTGCCATCGGCAGGTCGAATAAAGCGGAAAATGCGGTAGCTGGGCCGGCCGGTGGCATCGGTTATTTGGGCATCCACCAGGTTTTTTTCCTCGTAGCTGTGCACTTCGCGTACCAGGCCCAGGCCTGTAAACACGGTAGAGTCCAAATGATACGTAATGTATTTGCCGGGCTGCAGCGGCACCAGCTCCTGCAGGCGCTCGGCCTGGTAATCGTAGCCGTCAAAATCGTCCAGCTTTTCCCCGCAGGAGGTTAAAAGCAAAAGGCAGATAAGACAAAAGGAAAAAGAGACGTTTCTCATAAGTGGCTTTTCAATGAAGCGGCATTGCGTACCGCGGGCATAAAAATAATTCATCTGCGTCAGGTTTCATAATACGCATCAGTACAAATGGCAAAAAAACAAATGTATGTTCGGGTTACAGCTTTCGACCGCGGATTAAAAGGATTGAAAAGGATTTACAGAATTATTGATAAACATCTCTTTTCCCTTTTAAACTTTTCATCCGCACCTCAGGTTATCACCAAAAAGTCCCATTTTCCTTTTAAATATGTAGCAGAGGAAAAGGAGTTGTTTTCAAAACGTCTTTTTTCTCCTTTACATTTTTCATTTCTTCAAAACGTCTCTTTTCCCTTTTAATTATTTCGCACAGAGAAAAGGAAAGAAAAAAGGGAAAGCCCTTTTTTACATTTTAAATTTCACATTTTCCATTACCACCAAAACGTCTCGTTTTCCTTTTAGAAAGGTCTTTGAATAATGCCGCCGCCAATCACATCATCACCTTCGTAAAATACAGCGCTCTGGCCGGGTGCAATTCCTTTAGCCGGCTCAAAAAATTTCACCACTACATCCTTTCCATCCTGGCTGACGCTAGAAAAACTTCCTTTGTCTTTATACCGTATTTTGGTAATGACTTCGCTGTCATCGGCAAGGCCATCGTATTTTATCCAGTTGATTTTTCCCACGCGCATGTCCACTTTTTCCAGGTCTACTTCATCACCCAAAACTACCGTGTTGGTTTGGGGGTCAATATGGGTAACAAAAGCAGGTTTGCCCAGGGCAATATCCAGCCCTTTGCGCTGGCCAATGGTGTAAAAAGGATAGCCTTTGTGCTGGCCTAAAATCTTTCCTTCTTTATCTACAAAATAGCCACCGGCAACTTTGTCCTCCAGCCCTTCCACTTTACGCTTGAGAAATCCGCGGTAGTCGTTGTCGGGCACAAAACAAATTTCATAACTCTCGGCTTTTTTGGCCCGCTCGGGGTAGCCAAAGTCGCGCGCCATCTGCCGTATTTCGCTTTTTTGATAAGTGCCAAGGGGCAGCAGGG
>CBDTUH010000186.1:0-6701 GCA_965363375.1 uncultured bacterium | reverse complement strand
GCTGGCTTGCGAAGCCAAGCGTGGTACCTGCGTAAAATGCTATGGTAAAAACCTGGCAACAGGTATCCTTGCACAAAAAGGTGACGCGGTGGGTATTATTGCCGCCCAGTCCATTGGTGAGCCGGGTACACAGCTGACACTTCGTACGTTCCACGTGGGTGGTGTGGCTGGTTCTGCTACGGTAGAATCTACCCTGGTAGCCAAGTTTGATGGTACGCTGCAGTTTGACGGTTTAAGAACCGTTACTACTACCAATAACGAAGGTGACAAAGTACAGGTGGTAATTGGCCGTACAGGTGAAATTCGTAACGTGGATGTAAAGAACGATCGTTTGTTGAACGTGATGAACATTCCTTACGGTGCTACACTGGCGGTAAAAGACGGACAGGAAATCAAAAAAGGCGACCTCATTTGTACATGGGATCCGTTCAATAACGTTATCATCGCTGAAATTGATGGTGAGCTGAAATTTGAAAACGTAATTGAAGGTGTTACTTACCGCGAAGAGTCGGACGAACAAACCGGCCACCGTGAGAAAGTGGTAATAGAAACCCGCGATAAAACCAAGATTCCATCCATTGTTGTAGATGGTAAAGAAAAGAAATCATACAACCTGCCTACCGGCTCGCATATTATACCAGAAGATGGTGAAGATGTTAAAGCCGGACAGGTACTGGTAAAAATACCACGTGTGCTGGGTAAGCTGCGCGACATTACGGGTGGTCTGCCACGTGTAACCGAGCTGTTTGAAGCCCGTAACCCAAGCAACCCCGCGGTAGTGAGTGAAATTGATGGTGTGGTAACTTTTGGTTCTATTAAACGTGGTAACCGCGAGATTGTAATTGAAGCGAAAGATGGCGTAACCAAAAAATACTTAGTGCCACTGACGCGCCAGATTCTGGCACAGGATGGTGACTTTGTAAAAGCCGGTAATGCACTGTCTGATGGCCAGATTTCTCCGCAGGATATTCTTTCTATTCAAGGTCCGTTTGCCGTGCAGCAGTACGTAGTGAATGAGATTCAGGAAGTGTATCGCTTACAGGGTGTAAAAATCAACGACAAGCACATTGAAGTAATTGTGCGCCAGATGATGCGTAAAGTATCGATCGTTGATCCCGGTGATACCAAGTTCCTGGAAGAAGACCTGACCGATAAGTTTGAATTTGTAGAAGAGAACGATTACATCTTCGATAAAAAAGTGGTAACCGATCCGGGCGATTCTACCAAGCTGAAAGCCGGACAGATTGTGAGCCTGCGCGAATTGCGCGAGGAAAACTCTATCCTGCGCCGCGCCGATAAAAAGCTGGTAGAGCACCGCGATGCACAGCCTGCCACCTCGGCGCCAACGCTGCTGGGTATCACCAAGGCATCGCTGGGTACGCAAAGCTGGATCTCGGCCGCATCGTTCCAGGAGACCACTAAAGTATTGTCTTCTGCAGCCATTATGGGTAAAACAGATGACATGCTGGGCCTGAAAGAGAACGTGATTACCGGTCACCTCATTCCTGCCGGTACAGGTTTGCGCGATTGGGAAAACATGATCGTGGGTAGCAAAGAAGAATACGAGCTGCTGCAAACCACCCGCGAGGCTATGACCTTTGACGAAGAAGAATAAAGCAAACGCTTTTTATAATGCTCAGAACCCTGCACTTGTGCAGGGTTCTTTTTTATGTGCATAAAAGGAAAATGAGACGTTTGGAAATGAAAAATACAGAGCTGAAAAGTGTGAAAACTTAAAAGGAAATAGAGACGTTTTGGGAAGTTGCCAGACATCAGACGGCGGCCATCTTCCGGCACAGCCACATAAATTTCAAAAGGAAAAGAACACGTTTCTGCCATTGCAGGAGATGCTGAAACAAGTTCAGCATGACAGGTGCCGAAAAGGTAAAAGGAAATGGGGACGTTTTATAGACAACTCTTTTTTTATGCAAATACATTTTGAAAGGAATTAGAGACGTTTTGATTTTTGAAAGCACTTAAAGAATTAAAAGTCCGTTCGTGAAATCCTGTACAAAAAAATCATGTCATCCGCAATAAAAAAAGCAGGCTTGCGCCTGCTTTTCAAAACAAAAATATTTAGGTATTGCTACAGGTCGCGGTCGCGGCGCTTGTTGCGTGTGAGGGCCGCCCAAATGGCCAGCGCAATTACGGCACCTGCTGTAGCAATCAGTAAGTTGTAAATAAAAGAATTGTTTCCGGGTTCTCCCTCAAGGCCCAGCAATCGGGCAATAAAGCCGCCCAACACCGAACCAATAATACCAATGATCATAGTGATGATACAACCCTGGGGGTCTTTACCTGGGTGAATGGCCTTGGCAATGGCGCCTGCTATCAAACCTAAAATAATCCAGTACAGTATATTCATAATTTAAAAATTTAATGAGTTATCATTTGCAAAAGCCATACCTGATGTTAATCGTTTCCTAAAGGTGAGTTTGTTATGGCAATCTCGGGTTTTTGCCCTTTAATTTGCACAAAAATTTCGGCGCATGAAAAGCGGCATACTTATTTTCAACGGTATCTTACTTGTTCTTATCGGCATCTTGTTTTACCTCCATTTTTCATCCACACCGGGTGGCAAAACGCAAACGGCAGGCGTAAAAGGGAGCAGCGAGGGTTCGGCCAATGCCTCCGAAGAGTTTAAAATTGCATACTTTGAAATGGATTCTTTAGAAGCTTCTTTTTCGATGGTGAAAGATGTAAAGGACGAACTGAGCCGCAAAGAAGACGCGGTGACCAGCGAGCTGCGCCGCATGGAAAAAAATTACCAGGACAAACTGGGCCGCTACCAGGCACAGGCCGCTACTATGACGCAGGTACAATCCGAATCGGCTACCAAAGACATGATGCAGATGCAACAGCAAATGCAAAACCGCAAAAACGCGCTGGACCAGGAGTACCAGGATTTTTACATGCGCAAAATGAAAGAGGTGAAAACAAAGATTGAAGATTACCTCAAAACCTATAATGCGCAAAAAGGCTACTCTTACATTCTGGCTTACGAGCCGGGACTGTTTTACTACCGCGACTCAGCGTACGACATTACTGCAGACCTGATAAAAGGCCTGAACGATAGCTACAGCAGCAAAAAATAAAACGTCTTAAATTCCTTTTAATAGAAATCCTGCAGCACATTTTGTTGCAGGATTTTTTTTGCACCTTATTTCAAATGCAGCTAAATACTTATCTTGACGTTCTTAAAAACACACAAAACTAAAAAATGGCAGAAACAGTACAGGCCGCTGCTCCCACCACCATTGCCGCAGATGACCACTCGTTTAAACGTTCCTTAGGTTTGCTGGATGCCACCATGATAGTGGCCGGCTCTATGATAGGCTCGGGTATTTTTATTGTAAGCTCCGACATTACCCGCAACGTAGGCAGTGCCGGCTGGCTGATAGCCGTGTGGCTGCTTACCGGTTTTATGACCATTACTGCCGCACTAAGTTATGGCGAACTAAGCGCCATGTTTCCCAAAGCCGGTGGCCAATATGTATATTTAAAAGAAGCTTACAACCCGCTGGCGGGATTTTTATATGGCTGGAGTTTTTTTGCCGTGATACAAACCGCTACGATTGCGGCTGTAGGCGTTGCATTCAGTCGTTTTACCGCTTATTTGATTCCGGCTGTGGGTGAAGATAATATTTTGCGCAACCTTGGTTTTATAGATGTTTCTGCCGCGCAGGTGGTGGCCATTCTTTCTATTGTGTTTTTAACCTATACCAATACCAAAGGCGTTAAAGGCGGCAAGCTTATACAAACCACTTTTACCACGGCAAAACTCATCGCACTTTTTGGCTTGATATTGTTTGGCTTTTTGCTGACGCAGAATAATTTTTGGGATGCCAACTGGCAAACCGGTTTCAAAGCACAGCAGGATATGGGAACTACAAGTGCTGCCGGCGAGCTGGTACCATCCGGCTGGAAGGAGATTGGCGGCTCCGCACTGTTTATGGCAATGGCAGCAGCCATGGTAGGTTCTATCTTCAGTTCCGATGCGTGGAACAACGTTACGTTTATTGCCGGCGAAATTAAAAACCCGCAGCGCAATATTGGCCTCAGTCTTTTCTTCGGTACACTGATCGTTACACTCATTTATGTTACCACCAACCTGATGTACCTATATGTGCTGCCGCTGGATGGTATTGCCTTTGCGCAAAACGACAGAGTAGCCGTAGCGGCATCGCAGCAGTTTTTTGGTAATGCGGGCACGCTGGTAATTGCGGTAATGATCATGGTTTCCACTTTCGGCTGCAACAATGGTTTGATACTGGCTGGTGCACGTGTGTATTATACTATGGCAAAAGATGGCTTGTTCTTTAAGCAAACCGGAAGATTTAATAAACATGCAGTACCCGAATATGCGCTGTGGATTCAATGTGCTGTAGCTGCTATACTTTGCCTCAGCGGCCGCTATGGCGATCTGCTGACCATGATATCTTTTGTAGTGGTGCTGTTTTATATTTTAACCATTGCCGGCATATTTGTACTGCGCCGTAAACGCCCCGAACTGGAACGCCCCTACAAAGCATTTGGCTACCCCGTGCTGCCGCTTATTTATATTGTGCTGGCCATAGCTTTCTGCATAGGTCTTCTATTTGCTCTGCCCGAATATTCGCTTGGTGGCTTGATCATTGTATTGCTAGGCATTCCTATTTACTATATTGCGCTTGCAACCAAAAAGCGGAACGCGGTATAAAGCAACATTTCGTTTTTAAACGAAGTAAGAGCTTTAATAATAAATTGATATGATTATGTAATAAACAACAGGCTGTACTCAAATGTGCAGACTGTTGTTTTTTTTTGACAATCGTTTTCTTTCAGTTCCCATTTGTTGAAAGGAAAACAAGACGTTTCTGTATCATGTTAAATACGTATTCCTACTTAAAATTTTACCTTGAAAAAGCCAAAAGGAAAAAGAGACGTTTTAAGATTCATTATTAAATTCCTGTAGCATTTTTAATGCTGTTGATTTTTGTTTAAAAGGGAAAGGAGACGTTTTGCAATTCCTTCACCTATTCTCCTTTAGTTCAAAAAACTTGTGGGCCACACGCCAAAAAAGCCGCAATTTTGTGCTCCTATAGAACGTACAAAAACCCTTTTACTTCCATATGAGTCCATATACCTTGGCCATACACGGCGGCGCCGGCACCATTTTAAAAGAAGACTTGACGCCCGAACTGGAGAAAGCTTACCTGCAGGCCCTGGAAGATGGGCTGGCGGCTGGCTTTGCTGTTTTAAAAGGTGGCGGCAGTGCTTATGAGGCGGTAAAAGCAGCCACCGTGGTGCTGGAAGACAATGTACTTTTTAATGCCGGCCGGGGCTCTGTATTTACCAAAAATGGTTTGCAGGAAATGGACGCCGCCATTATGGATGGTACTACACTGTATGCCGGCGCCGTGGCAGGTGTGCGCCAGGTGCGCAATCCTATTCTGCTGGCTTCCGATGTTTTGCACCATAGCCACCATGTTTTTTTAAGTGGAGATGGTGCGCTGGAATTTGCCCGTCAGCGTGGGCTGAAAATAGAAGGAGACGATTATTTCTTTTCACAGTTTCGTTACGACCAGTGGCTGGCTATTCGTGATTCGGACAGCTATGCGCTTGAACACAGCGACCCTGCATATGATAACCTACACGATAAAAAGTTTGGTACTGTGGGCGCTGTTGCCTGCGATGCCAATGGCCATATTGCAGCGGCTACAAGCACCGGCGGCATGACCAATAAAAAATGGGGACGCATTGGCGACAGTCCGCTGATAGGGGCGGGCACCTATGCCAACAATGCTACCTGCGCCATTAGCTGCACCGGCCACGGCGAGGTTTTCATCAGGGCTGTAGCTGCCTACGATGTAAGCTGCCTGATGGAGTATAAAGGTTTGAATTTGCAGCAGGCAATGGAAGTAGTGGTAAAGGATAAACTGGTGACCCTGGAAGGCGAGGGCGGCATGATAGGCGTAGATGCAAGAGGTAATGCGGCGCTGGTTTTTAATAGCCTGGGTATGTACCGCGGCGTAATCAGCAGCAGCGGGCTGCACCAGGTTTCCATTTATGGTTAAAAGGAAAAAGAGACGTTTTTGAGGGTTTGTTTTGCAGCCCATTGAGTATATTTAATAAGTAAATGTATTTGGCGATTTAATACTCAAGGAATTGCCATTTCACACAACAAAATTTCAACAATGCACAAATACGCCATTATAGTAGCGGGAGGTTTTGGTACACGCATGGGCAGCAATACGCCCAAGCAATTTTTGATGCTGCACGACAAGCCGGTTTTATATTATACTATCAAAACGTTTTTAGAGGCTTATGCCGACCTTGAAATTATACTGGTGCTGCCCGAAGAATATACTGAGATGGGCCGGGAAATCATTGATGCTTACTTTGATTACGAGCGCATAAAAATTACGGCCGGCGGCGAAACCCGTTTTCATTCCGTACAGAACGGTTTGCAACTGGTGGAGCAGGATTCTATTGTATTTGTACATGATGGTGTGCGTTGCCTTGTATCGGCTAATCTCATTCATCGCTGTTACACTGCTGCCCTAGAAGCGGGTAGCGCCATACCGGTGATGCCTGTGCGCGAAAGCGTGCGCGTGCTTTCTGAAGAAGACAGTGAAGCCATCGACCGCACTACAGTGGTTACTGTGCAAACGCCGCAAACTTTTCACAGCAAAATATTGTTGCCTGCTTTTGAAATAGAT
>CBDTUH010000185.1:0-6725 GCA_965363375.1 uncultured bacterium | reverse complement strand
AAAAGAAAACCCAAAAAAATTGAAACCTTTTTTGCCAAAAGGAAAAAGAGACGTTTTTATCAACCGCCTGTTTGTTGGCAGGTGTAAGTTGTGTTTTGGTTTAAAAGGAAAAAGAGACGTTTTGAAAAAAATCGTTTTTTCGTTTCTGCTAATTGCCTCGACCTTTTCTTCCACTGCACAAAACTTCGATTCTGTAGTAGTAGTGCTGGAGCCGCCTGCAAAAGATAAAGAGCCATCCACTTTTAAAAAGATACCAAAAAATTACATTCCGCCCATTTATCAAAGGCAGCTGGCAGACAGTGTAGTAAAACAATTGCAACAGGATGAAGACTTTTGGTATGCCGACCAGGCCTTGCAAAAAAAGAAGCCCAAACCGGCTGCTTCTCGCAACTTTTTAGTAGAACTGATACAGGAAAAATGGTTCAGAACGCTTTTGTGGTTTTTGATTATTGGCTCATTCGCAGCAGTAATAATCTGGTACCTGTCTTCATTAAATATTCAGCTTTTCCGCAAGCGAAGCGCCGTTATTAATAGCAAGGACGAAGATAAATTGCCGGAAGATATTTTTTCTATTCCCTACGATAAAAGCATAGAAGAAGCGGTGCAAAGAAACAATTTCAGGCTGGCGGTTCGACTGCTTTACCTGCAGGCGCTTGCACGATTGTCGCAAAAGAACCTGATACAATTTAAACAGGACAGAACCAACAGCGATTACCTTGCCCAGCTTTATCAAACCGGTTATTACAAAGATTTTTTTATGCTCACCCGCAGCTTTGAATATACATGGTACGGACAATTTGCATTATCAAAAAAAGCATTTGAGTTGGTGCAAAAGGAATTTGAGACGTTTAACCAGAAACTGCCATGAAAAAGTATACGCCTTACATAATAGGTGGTATGTTGCTGCTGGTGCTGGTGCTGACAGTTATTTTGGCACCCATTCAATTTCCTAAAAGAATGGACGAGCGGGTGACGCTGCGCCAAAAAGACAAAATTCCTTATGGTACTTATGCAGCTTATCATTTATTGCCGCAACTGTTTCCCAGTGCCAAAATAGAAAGCAACAACCTTTCGCCGGCAAGCTGGGCGGGCGATTCTATCCTTACAAATGGACAGGTTGTTTTTATAACGGCACGCTATTTCGATCCTACAAAAGAAGAACTGCGACTGATTAACCGCTTTATAAAAAGTGGAAATCATGTATTTCTGATCACCAACAGTTTTTCGTACGATGCAGCCGAACATTTCGGCGTAAGTGGTGCCGAATACTTATATGCGCGCATTTCGGATGACAGCCTCGAGGTTCGTTTAAAAAACCCGCCTTTTAAGAGCAAGCTGACTCATATATACCCTGGTAAAAAATTTGACGCCTATTTTACGGAAGTGGATCCTACACGCGCCTTTGCCCTCGGGACTGATGAAAACGGGCATACCAATTTTTTGCAATTAGCGTCCGGTACCGGCAAGCTTTATATTCACCTGGCGCCGCTGGCTTTTAGCAATTATTTTTTGCTGCACCGTCAAAATGTAGGCTATCTGCAGCAGGTTTTATCACTGGTTCCTGCCAACATTAACAAAGTAACCTGGAATGAATATTACTTGATACAACGAAAAAAATCAAGGGAAAAAGAGCCCAATGTTTTGAATGTGCTATGGCAATTTCCTTCATTTAAATGGGCACTGGTTACAGCTATGGCTTTTTTACTGCTTTATGCACTTGTTGAAATGCGGCGCCGACAGCGGCTGATTCCTGTTGTAAAAGCTCCGGTAAACGATTCGCTGGATTTTGTGCGCACGCTGGGCAGGCTTTACTACGACAAGGGCGACCATCATAACCTGGCAAAAAAAATGGCCACTTATTTTTTAGATGAAGTGCGCACGCGCTATCATATTTCCACACAAAAACTAGACGCCGATTTTGTAACCGAACTGCATGCTAAAAGCGGTCACCCGGTGCAGGGCTTGCAGGATATAACATTGTTTATCGATCGGCTGGAAGAAAATAATATCATCAATGAAAACGAACTGGCCCTGTTTTACCAGCAATTAGATTTATTTTATCAAACTATTGGAAATGGAAGAACAACTTTTTGAGCAACGTACCGACCTGTCTTTACTAAACGATGCAGTAATGCAACTGCGCAGCCAGATACAAAAGGTAATAGTAGGGCAGGATGAAATGGTGAAGCTGATTGTAGCGGCTTTATTAGCCAACGGTCATGTGTTGATAGAAGGCGTGCCCGGCGTTGCAAAAACACTAACAGCAAAGCTGGTGGCGCGCAGCCTGGATGTGCAGTTTTCACGTATACAGTTTACGCCCGACCTGATGCCATCCGATGTATTGGGTACACCGGTTTTCAACCCGCAGGAAGCGCAATTTACTTTTAAGCGCGGCCCTGTTTTCAGCAACATTGTGCTGATAGATGAAATCAACCGCGCACCTGCTAAAACCCAATCGGCGCTATTTGAAATTATGGAAGAAAAGCAAGCCACTATTGATGGCAAAACTTATCCTATGCAGGCGCCATTTATGGTGTTGGCCACGCAAAATCCGATAGAGCAGGAGGGTACCTACAGGCTCCCTGAGGCCCAGTTGGACCGCTTCTTATTTAAGATCGTGGTTCCTTACCCAACAGAGGCAGAAGAGTTGCAAATACTTTCTCAGTTCAATAACCTGGGCAACCAGGATGTGGTAAAAACCATAATGCCTGTATTACAGGCAGAGCATATCATTGAAGTGCAAAAGCAGGTAAAGAATATTATTATTGATGAAAAACTGCTGCAGTTTATTGCCAGGCTGGTGCACCTTACACGCAACCACAAATCCATTTACCTCGGTGCCTCGCCGCGTGCATCGCTGGCGGTAATGAATGCTTCAAAAGCTTTGGCAGGAATGGCCGGACGCGATTTTGTTACGCCGGAAGATATATTGCAAGCCGTTCCGCCTGTGTTGCGCCATCGCATCATTCTATCGCCCGACAAAGAAATGGAAGGTGTAACGGAAGATGCCATCATACAGCAGATTGTACATTCTATCGACATTCCAAGGTAATGAAGATCAAAAACGTCTTAAATTCCTTTTACGTTCAGGCCCGAGTTTACTATTTCGGCTTTAGCATTGCAGCATTATTTGCGGCCAGCTATTTTTTTCAGCCCCTTTTTACCGTAGCATTGGCGCTGGTGCTGTTCCTGGCGCTAGCCTTATTGGTAGATGCTATCTTGCTGTACAGCATGCGAAAAGGTGTTGAGGCGCAGCGGCATTTACCCGACCGCTTGAGCAATGGCGATGACAACAAAATTAGCATCACACTTTTTAATCGTTATCCTTATGCTGCCCATTGCATCGTGATAGATGAATTGCCTTTCCAGTTTCAGCAACATGACTGGCAACGCAATATTCAATTAAGCAGCAGTGAAAAAGGAGCAATTACTTACTATTTAAAACCAGTAAAAAGAGGGCTTTACGATTTTGGTGCCATCAATGTTTTTGTAGTCGGGCCATTAAAGCTGGCACAGCGTCGTTACTGGTTTGCGGAACATAAAAAAATAAAGGTTTATCCATCCTATCTGCAAATGAAACGCTATCAATTGCTGGCAATTGGCAACCGGCTGGCAGAAGCTGGAACAAAAAAGGTGAGGCGGCTGGGGCATAGCATGGAGTTTGAGCAGATAAAAGAATATGTACGTGGCGATGATTACCGCACCATCAACTGGAAAGCCACTGCGCGCCACGGCAACCTGATGATGAACAGCTATACCGATGAACGTAGCCAACAGATCTTTTGCTTAATTAATAAAAGCCGAATCATGAAAATGCCTTTTAGAGGCATGACACTGCTGGACTATGCCATCAATGCATCGCTGGTGCTGCAGAATACAGCTTTGCAAAAGCAGGACAAGGCAGGACTCATCACTTTTTCAGAAACGGTTGACACATTTATTGCTGCTGACAAAAAGCCGGCTCAGCTCAACCTGATACTGGAAGCGCTCTATGCGCAGCAAACCCGTTTCCTGGAACCTGACCTGGAAAAGCTATTTTCTGTCGTAAGAAACCGCATTACGCAAAGAAGTTTGCTGGTGCTTTTTACCAATTTTGAAACCGTTGAAAGCCTGCAGCGCGACCTGCCCTTATTGAAGCGGCTGGCGCACTACCATTTATTGATGGTGGTGTTTTTTGAAAACACTGAACTGCAAAACCTCATTGAAAAAAGTGCGGAAACTACAGAAGAAATTTATATTAAAACCATTGCCCAAAAATACCAGCATGAAAAAAAACGAATGGTGAAAGAATTACAGCAAATTGGTATTATAGCTGTATTGACCCCTCCTGAAAAACTCACCATTGCAGCCCTTAACAAATACCTGGAGATAAAGAATCGCCAGTCGTTGTAAGTAATGAACTGAAGTAAAATTCAAACGTCTCTTTTTCCTTTTGCCTTAATTTTTCCTTTTCTTCTAAACCACTGTTTTTTCTTTCGTGAATTGGGAATAGTCAATAGTCAGTAAGGTAGTCATTTACAAAATATTTTTGCTCTCTTAAATTATTCCTTTTTCATTTTCCAAAACGTCTATTTATCCTTTTACTCTTCCGATTAATCGTAAATCCAGAATCGTATTTCGTAAATCAAAAACGTCTCTTTTTCCTTTTAAAACTTTACGCTACCTCGTTAATTTTTTGTAATTATCATTTTCAAACCAGTATACCAAAGCGGCGCATCTTACCTTTGCCCACTTTATAAAATGAACCAGCCAGAAAACATATACGCACAAGGGCAGGTGCTGCTCGTAAACAAACCTCTTTACTGGACTTCTTTTGACGCTGTTCGAAAGATCCGCAACCTCACCAGAACCAAAAAGGTAGGGCATGCCGGCACGCTCGACCCATTGGCCACCGGGCTGCTTATTATCTGCACCGGCCGCTTTACTAAAAAAATAAATGAGTACATGGCGCAGGAAAAAGAATACACCGGCACCATCACACTCGGCGCTACCACACCTACTTATGACCTGGAAAGTGAGCCACAGGATTTTAAATCTTATAATGCCATTTTGCTGCAGGATATTGAAAAGGCTGCAAAAACGCTTACTGGTCCCATTCTGCAAACACCACCTATACATTCTGCCATCAAAAAAGAAGGTAAGCGTGTGTACGAGCTGGCACGTAAAGGTCTGGATGTAAAGTTGGAGCCGCGTCCTGTCACCATTTATTCTTTCGAGATCACAATGCTGGAAATGCCGGTAGTGCATTTTAAAGTGGTATGTTCTACCGGCACATATATTCGCAGCCTGGCCAACGACCTTGGCGCTGCATTAGGCTGTGGCGGCTACCTGAGCAGCCTTTGCCGTACACGCATTGGTGACTTTTCACTAACTGATGCAAATTCTATTGAAGAATGGGAGACAGCAATCAGAAGCGAGCTTAAAACGGATAAGTAACACCCAGCTGCAGCTGCCCATCTCTAAAACTTTTGTAAGGGAAAAACTTGTTTTGAAGGTGTGCATCTCTTTCATCGGGGCTGGGGTCTTTTAATTTGTAAGCCCAGTCTAGACGAATCAGAAAGAAACCAAAATCTATACGTAAACCTGTTCCTGCACCTATAGCCAGGTCGTGCCATATTTTATTGAATTGAAACTGCCCATTTTCAAATCCCGGAAGTTTACGGATGGTCCATATGTTGCCAATATCAGTAAAAAGCGCGCTATTGATTTCCACGCCACTTATTGATGTTATAAAAAAACGGTATTCGGCATTCAATTCTATTTGCATATCGCCAAAGCGCTCGGGTGCTACTTTCCGGTCAAACGAATCTATTACAGAGCCGGGACCTAGTTTACGCAAACCCCAGGCACGCATACTATTGGCGCCTCCTGCAAAATAGCTTTTGAAAAAGGGTAGTGTTTGGTTATAAAAATAACGGTTAGAGGAAAGCTGGTAACCCGCACCGGCAAAGACACGCCAGGCAAAAGCAGAACGACGAATCTTATGATTTTGTCGGAACTCAGCATCCAGCTTTACAAAACGATGCAACTTGTCATAAAGTCCGGGCGAATTGATCAAACCCGTTAACAATCCAGAAGACTCCAGGTTGAACCGGGCCACATTGGCCACGTTTTTATTGCCGCCTGAAATGGTTAAGTTGGCAATGGAAGAAACCACCAGGCCGCTATTGAAAATGTATTCGTAGGTACGATTGTTTTCAATCAGTTCTATCAGCGAATCGCCTTTGTTTAAATAAGCATATTCTACATTGGGAATGCGGATGTTCAGCAGTTTGTTGCGCCAGTTGAACTCATAACCCCAGGCGCCGGTAACCGAGGAAAGCTGGAAGAAATCTTTGCGGCTGGTAAAGCTGGCATTGATGTTAAACACGGTTTTACTCATGTCTTTCCAACGCTGCGGCACAAAACCGGCCTGTGGTATAAAGCGTGGAAAATAGATGGCATTGGTAAAGCTTACCTGCCGTGCACGCACAAATTCGTCGCTCAATATTTCGGTGGCAAAGCGAAAGTTGCTGGTTGCCAGGTTAGCAGCACGGGCATAGTTCCTGTTTTGCAATCCTACGTTGAAGCCGATAAAATTTCCGTTGAAAAGGTTGGAGCCAAAGTTCTGGCTGCCTTCGATGTTGGTATTGAGTGAATATTTTTCTGCCGGTGTCAGGCGTACAATAAAATCTACCGTATCGGTGCCTTCTCTAGGTATCTGGTCAATGGCTACCATCCGCCAC
>CBDTUH010000184.1:0-6729 GCA_965363375.1 uncultured bacterium | reverse complement strand
CATAAAAGGAAAATAAAAGGTTTTGAATAAGACCTGTATAAAAGGAAAAACAAACGTTTTAAGTGCTGCTGCGGTTTGATAAAAGATACAATACCGCCATACGTACCGCCACGCCATTTTCTACTTGCTGCAAAATAATGGATTGTTCACCATCGGCCACATCACTATCCAGCTCCACACCGCGGTTTATTGGGCCAGGATGCATAACAGTAATTTCCTTGGAAAGCGAGCCCAACAGTTTGCGGCTAATGCCATAGCTAAGGTTGTATTCGCGCAGGGTGGAAAATAACACCTGGTTTTGCCGCTCCAGCTGTATGCGCAGCACATTGGCCACATCGCACCATTCCAGCGCCTTTTTGAGGTTGTATTCCACGCGTACGTCAAAAGCTTCCTGCAGGTACTTTGGTATTAATGTAGGCGGGCCACACACAACTACCTCCGCTCCCATTTTTTTCAGCAGGTGAATATTGCTTTGTGCCACACGGCTGTGCATAATGTCGCCAATTATGGCCACCTTTACGCCTTCCAGCTTGCCAAACTTTTCCTGAATAGAAAATCCGTCCAAAAGTGCTTGTGTGGGATGTTCGTTAATACCGTCGCCGGCGTTGATGATAGCTGCGGGAATGTGCTTGGCCAAAAAATGCGTCGCGCCGCTGGCGCTGTGGCGCATCACCACCATATCCACCTTCATGCTCAAAATATTGTTCACCGTATCCAGCAGGGTTTCGCCTTTTGATACAGATGATCCCGAAGCAGAAAAGTTGATGGTGTCCGCAGAAAGCCTTTTTTCGGCCAGCTCAAACGAAATGCGCGTGCGGGTGGAATTTTCAAAAAAAAGATTCACAATGGTTACATCGCGCAGCGAAGGTACTTTCTTGATAGGCCGTTGCAATACTTCTTTAAACTGCTGTGCGGTTTGTAAAATAACAGCAATGTCGTTGCTGTTTAAATCTTTAATTCCCAGAAGATGTCTACAGGAGAGGGTCATTAAAAATCAAAGATAAAAGAATTGGAAATAAGATTTAGAAATCAATCGAGAAGTACCACCTCATCGTGCCCATCTTTAGGCTGCCAGTACACTTTTACTTTTTGCGAAATAATAGAATCAATGCTTTTACCGGTATAGTCGGGCTGTATGGGCAGCTGCCGGCTGTAACGCCGGTCTATCAGCACCAGCAGCTCTACTTTCTCCGGTCGGCCATAATCCATTAGGGCATCCAGTGCCGCACGAATGGTGCGGCCTGTGTACAACACATCATCTATCAACACCACGTTTTTACCTTCTACCGAAAAAGGAATGTCAACTTTGTTCGGCATGTGCAGCTCCTGCCGCAGGTCATCGCGGTAAAAAGTAATATCCAGCTTTCCATACAAAATTTCCTTTCCGGGCAGTTCTCTTTTCAGTTCCTGGACTACTCGGTCAGAAAGGGCAATGCCGCGCGGCTGAATACCAATGAGCACGGTATTTTGGAGGTCTACATGGTTTTCCAGTAATTGGTTGGCCAGCCGTTTTATAGTAAGCGCCATCTGCGCCTGATTTAATATTGACTTCAAGCAACGAAATTTTGGTAAAAGTAAGCCTTAGAATTTTGTAACGAAAGCGGATTTAACCAATGAAGATAAGGTGTGGAAAAAGAGAAATCAGACATTTGGAAAATTGAAGATTAAAAAAGACTGGAAGCTGTACTTGATTATTGTTGCTAAAATTTTTAAAAGGGAAAACAGACGTTTTAATGCTGATGCGTTTGTTGGTGCCCGAACGGAGCGTCGCAACTGCAGGTTCATCAGGGCACAAAAAGCTGGACACAAAATATGTTTAAGAATTTGGGGAAAGTTCTTTCAAAAGAATATGATTTTTTCAATTTAAAAAACACAAAAGGAAAAAATGACGTTTTTCGATATTCATAGTTCAACTCAAAAATTGCATCGGGTAACAAATATTTAACTTGTATATTGTATAGATTAAAGCTATAGGTTAGTATAAATAAAAAAACCGGACAAAGTTGTCCGGTTAATTCTACATTTTTATAATGTCTTTTTTACTTGTGTGCACCAAACTGATAGGTAAGGCCAATCTGTATCACACGGTTTTCGAGGTCGCCCATGCTGTTGCCGGCGCTGTTCTCTTTTACAATATTGCGGAAGCCATAGTTAAAGCGGCCGCCAATACCCAAACCAATGCGGGTAGTGTAACCAATACCGGCTGCCCATGCAATGTCAAAATTGTCGCGCATGTCGTCAATGTCTGTTTCATCTGTAGTGCTGATGGGTGTAGTACCTTTTGTTTTAGCATCTACCAGGTAGCTTAATTGGGGACCGGTTTCAAAGTAAAAACCACCGGGCGACTGCAATTGCAGCATAATTGGCAGGTTTACATAATGCAGGTCTTCTTCGTAACGGAAGGTGCGCGAGCCGGCAGTTGAATTTACAGTTTCACCAATTTTACTACCCTGTCCGCTCCATACCAATTCTGGTTGTAACCGAAAGTTGCCACCAATGGGAATGTTTACAAATGCACCTGCATGAAAAGAAGTTTTGTGACTGGCATCAGGTGCTGCCGACGATGGTGTGTAAGCATCGTTATTTACTTTAAACTGGGCACTGTTTACACCACCTTTAATACCAAACCGCGTCTTTACTTCCATTTCAGTTCTTACGGGTTTATGAGCCGGCGTGCCAATCATAGGGTCGCCTTGTGCCAGTGCAGCAAGGCCTGTTGCTAATGCTAATGTACTTAGATAGATCTTTTTCATAAACGTAATTTTAATCTTTAATCGTTGTTGCAAATGGAGGGCCGAAAATGCTTCGGCCCCAAAATGTTGAATTATATTTTATCTTGATTTTGCTTTGTGATTTTTATCAAACATGTAAAAAACACTCAGTTGAAACACACGGTTCTGAACCTTGTCGCCATTACGGTCGTTAACGTTGGCCAGGCCCAAATTGTAACGGCCACCCACACCAAAACCTGAGTAAGAAAGATAATTAAGACCAAAGCCTAAACCGGCATCTACTTTTTTATAATCGGCTTTTGCATCTATCTCAGTACCGCTGGCACTCACATCTCTTGCACCCAGCAAAAAGCCTACATATGGTCCTGCTTCTACCCTAAACCCGTTGTCAAACATGTACTGTATCATCACCGGCAGGTTCAGGTAAGATGTTCTGTATTCAATGTCGTTATCGCCCAGTTCTACTTCGGTGCCCTGGGTAGAAAATTGTAACTCTGGCTGAATGGCTATTTTATTGGAGATATGGTTGTGCGATAAAAGGCCTATATGCCATCCAAGACGGTAATCCAGGTTTTCCTGAACGCTTTCGCGTGCATGATTCCAATTGGCAAGGTTTACACCGCCTTTAATACCCCAGGTAGGTAAATGCTGTGCAAACAATGCAGTGCTGCTCATTAAAACCATCAATACAAATAAGCTGATCTTTTTCATGGTTAATCTGTTTGACAGCATTTATACAAATTAGAGGCCGAGATTATTTTGTGTATATTATGCCAAACAAAACCTGTGCATTTTGTGTGGAAAACCAAAATCGGTAAAAATAAAGTACAGACATAAAAAAAGCTGCCTTACGGGGCAGCTGTTAACAGATGTTAAACGTTTTGTTAAAATCCGAAGCCAATTGTCAAACCGGTGCGGAAACCAAATCCGCTAATGCCAGCTTTCACATCAAATTCATCTTCACTTGAATCATCAGCTTTTACTTTACCACTGTTGTAGCCGGGGCCTGCAAACAGGTCAAGTGTAAAACCACTGGGCCACATTTTTTGCCAGCCAATGATAGCACCACCACCAATTGAAGAAAAGGTTGCTTTGTCATCTGTGTCTTTGTCTTTTAAAGAAAAGTTTTGGTAACGTGCATAAGGCGCTACATATACACCATTCAGCGCTTCTTTTTTTCCGGCAAAATAAAAGCGGTACTCAGGCGTAATACCCAGACCTGAATACTTTAAACCACTCAGGCTAACACCTGAATAAAATACGCCCACCTGTACAGATTGGTTAGCGGCAACGGCTCTTTCGTAAGATACGTTACCGGTCATCAGCGCAAGGGATAATGGGTTTAATTTGATAGCATTGCTTCTTACGTCCGACTGTGCATTAGCAGCAACAGTGGCGGCCACCAGGGCTAGAACGAGTGTGATCTTTCTCATAACAGTTTGTTTGGTTGTTTTAAATATGGCGCAAATATAGAAGCCGATTTTGCAATTTTTATAATGCATTACTTCTATTCCAAAATTTTCAGATTGAATTGTAGTTTCTCATTGATGAACTGTAATTGAAAACAATATCGGAGCGATTATCTGCTACAAATGCTTAGGCATTTTTGAATTTAATTACAATGAATAACCCATGATTCAAGCTATTACTTTTTTTAAAAGGAAAAATAGACGTTTGTTTTTTTGATACATTTTTTACATTATTGAAGAAAGTATTGCTCCAATTAAAAAATAAAAACACTTAAAAATGAAAAAGTGCAAACCTGTAACAGATTTGCACTTTGTATAAAACGTCTCTTTTTCCTTTTAAATGCCTTCGCTTTCGCCCAGCAAAAACGGGTAGCGGTAATCGGTTGGCGGCACAAAGGTTTCCTTAATAGTACGTGCACTCAGCCAGCGGTAAAGGTTGATCATGGAACCTGCTTTGTCATTGGTACCGCTGGCACGGGCACCACCAAATGGCTGCTGCCCTACTACGGCGCCGGTTGGCTTGTCGTTGATATAAAAGTTACCGGCTGCGTGGCGAAGCTTTTTGGTGGCCAACTCCACGGCGCTTCTGTCCTGCGATATAACAGCACCTGTCAATGCATAAGGTGATGTGCTGTCTACCAGTTCAAGCGTGCTTTCAAATTCGGCATCCTCGTAAACATAAATGGTAAGCACGGGTCCAAAAATCTCTTCGCACATGCTTACATACTTTGGCTCGAGTGCTTCTATTACAGTTGGATGAATAAAGTAACCTTTCTTTTTATCGTACTTGCCGCCGGCAATAATTTTTGCATCTTTCGCTTTGGAAGCATTGTCGATGTATTTCGCAATATTATCAAAGCTTTTTTCGTCAATTACAGCGTTTACAAAATTGCCGAAATCTTCTGTAGTGCCAACTTTGAAACTGTCAATTCCTTCTTTCAGCAAACGCTTTACTTCGTCTGCCATAGATGCAGGTATGTAAGCACGAGAAGCTGCAGAGCATTTTTGTCCCTGGTATTCAAACGCGCCACGCAATAATGCCGTGGCTACTACATTGGGGTCAGCAGAAGCATGTGCTACCACAAAGTCTTTACCGCCTGTTTCGCCTACGATGCGGGGATAGCTTTTGTAGTTGGCCACGTTCTCACCAATGGTCTTCCACATATGGTTGAATACGCCGGTAGAACCAGTAAAGTGCACGCCTGCAAAATCGCGGTGTGCAAAGCACACTTTACCAATGGTAGGACCATCCACATATATCAAATTGATAACGCCATCTGGCAAGCCGGCTTCTTTTAAAATGCGCATAAACATTTGTGCGGAATATACCTGTGTGTTGGCAGGCTTCCATACTACTACGTTGCCGCACATTGCTGCCGATGTAGGCAGGTTGCCGCCAATAGCCGTAAAGTTGAACGGTGTAACAGCCAATACAAAACCTTCCAGCGGGCGCCACTCCATGCGGTTGTGCATGCCCGGTGCGCTAATGGGTTGCTGCTTGTAGATCTCGCTTAAAAAATGCACATTGAAACGAAGGAAATCGATCAGCTCGCAAGCCGCATCAATTTCTGCCTGGAAAGCGTTTTTGCTTTGCCCCAACATGGTAGTACCGTTCATATGATAGCGGTACTTGGTAGATATTAAATCAGCAGCGCGGAGGAAAATATTAGCACGGCTTTCCCAACTCATAGCTGCCCAGCTTTCCTGCGCTTTCAGCGCTGCATCAATAGCTTGTTTAACATGGCTTTCATCACCGGCATGAAAATGACCCAGCGTATGACCAATTTCGTGCGGCGGATGAATGGCCACTTTTTTTTCGGTGCGTACTTCTTCACCGCCAATATACATGGGAATATCAGCCTGTTCCTTTTTTAATTCTTTCAATGTTTTTTGTAGAGCCTTCCTTTCTGCTGTGCCAGGTCCATAGCTGTGTACCGGCTCGTTTACCGGCATGGGATATGAAAAAGTTCCTAAACTCATATGTATAAAATTTGAAAATTAGTTAAACTGAAAATTTGAAAATAAATGTATAAAGTCATTAACGCTTTTTACTTTAAAAGGAAATTAAGACGTTTTGAAAATGGAATTTTAAAGCTCATTTTCAAACCCTGAAATTTCCGCATTTTCAAATTTACATTATGCTTCTTCTTCCTTTGCCTGCATCAGGTACGCTTTAATAAAACCATCCAGTTCGCCATCCATCACAGGACCCACGTTACCTACTTCAAAATCGGTTCGGTGGTCTTTGATCATTTTGTATGGATGGAAAACATAGCTGCGTATCTGCGAGCCCCATTCAATTTTGCGCTTGCTGGCATTGGTGGCATTTTTCAGTTCTTCGCGCTTGCGCAATTCTTCTTCGTACAGGCGGCTTTTCAGCATTTGCATGGCTTTTTCGCGGTTGCCAATTTGCGAGCGTTCGGTTTGACAAACCACCACAATACCGGTTGGAATGTGCGTCAGAAAAACCTTTGTTTCTACCTTGTTCACGTTCTGGCCGCCAGCTCCACCACTTCGGGCCGTTTCCA
>CBDTUH010000183.1:0-6751 GCA_965363375.1 uncultured bacterium | reverse complement strand
AGGTACTACGGCATTTCGTCTATCCGGCCCAATGTAATAAGGCAGTGGGTGCAGCGCTCGCGGCTGGTAAGTGTAATGATGCAGTACAGCTTGCTGGACCGCCGGCCCGAGGAAAGTTGCCTGCCTCTGTTGAAGCAAAAACACATATCCGTGCTGGCGCGCGGCTCCCTGGCGCAGGGCCTGCTAATCGACAAACCAGCAAAACCCTATTTAGATTATACAGCCACACAGGTGCAACTGGCGACAGCGGCTATGCAACAATTGAGCAGCAGCAACCGTAGCGCGGTGCAAACGGCTTTACGATTTGTACTTCAAAATGAAGCTGTTTCATCGGCTGTTGTTGGTATACGCACGCAGCAGCAGTTGAATGAGGCCGTTCAAATCATCAACACACCATCACTCAGCAGTGCAGAACTCAAACAATTAAAAAATCTTTTGCCTTACAAAGGCTATTCACAACATTTATAAAAACGTCTCTTTTTCCTTTTAACGATCTCTTTTTTTACATTTTTCATTTTACATTTTTCATTTCTCCCAACGTCTCGCTTCCCATTTAGCACATCCTCCGCCACTTACCACTAACTTTGCACTTAGTTTTACCCTCGCCTTTTTGGTTGCTTACGATATGCAAAAAACAAAATTCCTACTTTACGGTGCCAATGGCTATACCGGCCGGCTGATAGCCGAACTCGCCGCTCATTACGGGCTGCAGCCGGTGCTGGCCGGCAGAAACAAACAGGCCATTGAAGCAATGGCCGCACAGCACCACCTGCCCTGCCGCATTGTTGACCTGCAAAATGCGGATGACCTGAAAGCAGCGCTGCAGGATGTGGCGGTAGTGCTGCATGCTGCGGGCCCTTTTAAATTCACCGCCTGGCCCATGCTGGAAGCCTGCCTGCAAACCGGCACGCACTACATTGACATTACAGGCGAAATAGAAGTGTTTGAAATTGCCAAAAAATACGACAGTGCTGCCCAGCAAGCCGGTATCATGGTATTGCCAGGCGCCGGCTTTGATGTGGTACCTACTGACTGCCTGGCCCTTTACCTGCATAACCAGATGCCCGATGCCACGCACTTGCAGCTCGCTTTTGCCTCCACCAACGGCGGCGTATCGCACGGTACGGCGCTTACCATGCTGGAGGGCCTGGGTGAAGGTGGCGCCGTGCGCGAGCGGGGCCGCATTGTAAAAAAATCGCTGGGTCACAAAGGCATGTGGGTAGACTTTGGAATTAAACGGTTGTTTGTAATGGCCATCCCCTGGGGCGATGTAGCTACCGCCTACCACACCACCGGCATTCCTAATATTGAAACCTACACCGGCATGGCGCCCAAAGTGTACAAGGCACTGAAGTTTCAGGGTCTGTTCAATTGGCTGCTGCGAACGTCTTTTGTTCGAAAAAGGCTCAGGCAACGTATTGACAAGGGTGCACCCGGCCCCGATGCCGCCCAGCGCAGCGAAGGCAAAAGCTTGGTATGGGGACAGGTAACCAACCATAGGGGCGAAACCAAAGAAGCCCGCCTCACCGGCCCTAATGGTTACACCATGACCGCGCACAGCGCACTGCTGATTGTGCAGAAAGTGCTGGCCGGCGATTTTACCACCGGCTACCAAACACCCGGGAGCGCTTATGGCGCCGATCTGGTGCTGGAAATTCCCGGTGTGGAGCGCGCCGCCAAGCGAATAATAAAAAAAGAAAACGGGTGATTTTTAAAAGGAAGTCGAGACGTTTATCAGAAATGAAAAATTAAAAATGTAAAATGCAAAAGAGCGGCAAAAGGAATTGGAGACGTTTGTCTTCTTTTAATCATATTTCATTTTTCAATGACTGTTTGCCATGAACCATGAACTATGAACCAGGAACTATAAATCATAAACTTTAAAAGAAAAAAGAGACGTTTTTATACTTACAAATAAAACCCTAAATAAAACATGATCACCGTAAAAAACATTCTGGAATCCAAAGCGCCTGCTGCCAATACCATTGATGCCGGTGCTACGGTTTTTGATGCCCTCAAAAAACTAAGTGAAGTGGACCTGAGCTACCTGGTGGTAAAAGAAGGCGACTCGTTTAAAGGTGTTTTCAGCGAGCGCGACTACAGCCGCAATGTAGCGCTGAAAGGCCGCAGTAGCAGGGACACACCAGTTGGCGATGTAATGGCCAGCGGCCTGCCACAGGTAGCCACTACCGATACGCTGCCGCATTGTATTGAAATCCTGTTGCAAGCCAAAACACGCTACTTGCTGGCCTTTGACAACAACACTTTTACAGGCGTCATCACCATACACGACCTGCTGCGGCAGGTGCTGGCCAGCAAAGATGCCGGCTTTGATTCGGCAACCGCCCAGCAATTGATCGATCATGATGAGAAAGGATTGGTATATTAAGCTGGTAAAAAGATTAAATGACGTTTTTGTAAGACATGAAAGGTGAAACGTGAAACAAATCTTACGCGTTTTTTTAAAAGGAAAAAGAGACGTTTTTACCAAATAACCAATCAACTTAATAAACCAATTAATACCTATAACTAATACCACTAAAAAAATCCGTTTCTTACTGAAACGGATTTTTTCTTTTCAATACCTCTGTTTTTCCTTTTAGCTGCGGCCTGTGCTGCTGCCCCTGCCGCCGTTGTTGTTGCCGCGGGTGGAGCTGCTTTTTACAGATGTTTTTGTAGCGCGGGTAGAGCTGGCACCTGTTGTACTTCCGGTGCTGCCGCTGCGGCTATTGCCTGTAGTGCTGCGCGTGTTGCCGCCGTTTTGTGTGGTACCGCGGCCCGTGCTGCCTCTTTTGGCAGAAGCCATGGCCATCTCCGGTTCTTCGCGGGTAGCACGGGTGCGGGCGCCTTCGGTGCGGCTGCTGCCGGTGCCGGCGCTGCGGGCACTACTGCCAGCTCTTTTTTCTGCCTGTTCGTTCAGCCGGTTTACAGCCAGCGCGGTCAGTTTTTCGTCAGCCTCGTATTCTTCATCCAGCGTTTGTTCCAGCAGGGTGGCCACTTCGGTCAGCCCCAGTTCTTCGGCGTAGGCGCGGGCGGTACCATAGCCGCATATTTCGTAATGTTCTATTTTTTGCGAAGCGGCTAATATAGCAGCATCCATTACCTCGGGGCTCATATCTTCGGCCATTATTTTTTCACCTTCATCAATAATGCCCTGCATGCCGCGGCAGGTGTGGCTGCGCTTAAACAGGCGCGAAAGCAGACCGCTATCCTCGGCGTTGCCTTGCTGCCCATCCAGCAATTTCTGTACTTTTTGTAGGCGCGTCAGTTGCGCTTCGGTTACTTTCAAGTGTTGTTGCAAGGATTGTTTCAGTTCTGTGTTTTTTGCTTTTTTAATCATGGCCGGCATGGCCTTGATGATCTGCTCTTCGGCAGAATGCATGTCCATTACCTCGTGCTTCAGCAGGTCTCTGAGGTCATTCATTTTTTCCATGGCAAAAATTTTATTTGATGTAGTAGTATCATGAAAAAAATTATGCCGTGATGATGAAAAAAATATATTTATGATAAATAACATGCGGCACTGTACTTAAGGCTTAGCAGAATAGAAGCTAAAAGGAAAAACAATTGTTTTAAATTCCTGAAGACGACGCGCGATACAAAAAGGCCTATCCGCGCAATCCTGTATTTATAACCGGCGCAATCCATTATTTAAAAGGAAAAACAGACGTTTTAGAAAAATAGATTTTACACCAGTCCTTCCAGGCTGATCTGCTGCAGGTAAGGCTGCAAAAAGGCGGTGTCGCTAAAACTTTTAATGTGGGTGATGACGTTAAAATGATTGTGGTGGTATAGCTCTACGTAAAAGTTATCCAGCTGGTAAAGCAGCACGGCATGGAAAGTTTCGGCACGCTCGCCTACCTGCACTCCTTTTTGGCGCACCAGCCTTGCCTTTTGGCCTTCTTCCAGAATGTTGAAATGGTAACGTGTCATAAGGTTTAGAGGCGTTATTCCTTTAATGGTTTAATGCGGCCACCAACTTTTGCATTTTGGGTATTTAATAAAGTACAGACGTGACGGCAACATTGCAGGTTGCGCCCCATCCATTTAATTTTGCAGTTGATACCATTTTATCAATGACAGAAGGTCATTTTAGTTTACTTATGCACCACCAAAACACTTCGATGAAAATTATCATTCCGCTGCTGGCAGCCCTATTGCTGGCCGCCTGCAACAGCAGCCAATACATTAGCTACCAGGTGCCAACCGAGCCCGAAACAACGCTGCAGCCACCGCCCAGCAAGTTGCTGTTGCTTCATACGTTTGATGCCTCGGTATATAAAAACAACAACAAGCGCGATTTGTTGGCGTCCCTGGCCGATACGCTGCTGGCACAAATGGCGCGGCAGGCAGCCGGGCTGGAAGCAGAACCTGTTTTTGGGCTTACGCCTGTATTTACAAGCGCAGACGGCGGCAGCATTATGCGGCTGATGGCGCAGCACGGCGCCAGCCATGCTGTGGTGATAAGAGAAATGGATATTTATTTTGACCAGACCAATGTGGAAGTAACCAAAACGGAAAGTGGCAAAAACCGCGAAGCCTTTTACGACATCTGCAGCAACATCCGCTACGAACTGTACGACAGCACGCGGCTGCTGGAAGCTACGCCCATGTTTTTGCGCAAGCACCACTCCAGCCGCCAGGTGCTGAGCGGGCTGCTGGCGGCTGGCCCCGGCATTGCCAAAAACAAGGATGATATTTACGAAATGGCCGTTGAAAATAAAGACCGTTTTATGCGCAAGTACTTTACTGGCTCGATGGCACGCAAAAGGCCGCTATTTACCCACGGCGCCTTTAAGCCGGTAGGCCAGGCCGTGGCGCAAAACGATTATACAAGGGCTATGCAGCTAAGCCTGCAGCTTACCGAAAGCAGCAGCCGCGATGTGCGCGTTAAAGCCTGGTACAACTGCGCGGTGCTAAGCGAGCGGCTGGGCCGCCTGGCCGATGCGGAGCGCTACCTTCGTCAGGCGCTGCAGCTGGGACCGCTGCCTGAAGCCATGGCCATGAACCGGGACCTGTAACCAAAAGGCCAAAAGGAAAAAAAGACGTTTTTGAAAAAAAGTGGAAGGGTTAAGGCGTTGAGAAAAATAGATGTTTTTCAAGGAGAGGAAACCCATCCGTGAAATCCTGTAGTTAAGAATCCGCGCAATCCGTGATTCAAAAGGGAAAAGAGACGTTTTAAAAACCTATTAGGATAATCTTTCCCATCCCACAATCTCTGATTTTTTACAATCCGGTGTTTCAATATCATCGCTTTACCCCGACCTTTGCCCAGTTTTTGCATCAACCTTATTACACATCGTTTTATTCATGGCTATTTTAATCTTTTTCGTAGCACACTGGTATTTATCGCTGTTTGCACAGTCGTTTTTTATGCACCGCTATGCCGCGCACGGTGCTTTTACCATGAACCCTTTCTGGGAAAAATTCTTTTACTGGTTTTCCTTTATTGCGCAGGGCAGCACCTACATGAGCCCCCGTACTTACGGAATTTTGCACCGCCTGCACCATGCCTATACCGATACGGATGAAGACCCGCATACGCCCATGCATGCCAAAAATGCCTTTGCACTGATGGAAAAAACAAGGCGCAGCTATGCCGATATTTACAACGGCCGTGTGCAGGTAGACCCTAAGTTTACCAAAAACCTGCCCAACTGGAAAGCCTTTGACGATGCGGCGCACCCCTGGTACAACCGCTTTTTGTGGGTAGCCGTTTATGTTTCTTTTTATGCCGTGTTTGCTACGGCCTGGTGGCAGTTTTTACTGGTGCCCGTTCACATTGCCATGGGCCCTATTCATGGCGGTATCATCAACTGGTTTGCCCACAAATACGGGTCGGTTAATTTTAAAATGAACAACACCTCCACCAATCTTTTTTATATAGATGTGCTGATGCTGGGCGAGGCTTACCATAATAATCACCACCGTTTTCCCAGCAGCATCAACTTTGGTGTAAAGCGTAATGAGATAGACCCGATTTATTTCACCATTTTACTGTTCAACCGCCTGGGTATTATTAAGGTAGATAAAGAAGCGCAGCGGCAGATACGCGCCAGCGGACTGCGCCTGCTGAAAGCACCTGCCATCAACCAGCCGCATGTGCACGAAATGGAGCAAAATGTATAATTAACACCTCATATTTTATAAAATAATCTCATCTGTAATTGCCTTATTTTCAACTGGCACATTTTGTGGTCAATGAATAAATAATAAAATTGTAGATTATGAGATTTATTCCAACAAAGGTTCATGGATACCTCGACTACCTGGTAGGCGCGTTGCTGATAGCTTCGCCGTGGTTGTTTGACTTTGCAAATGGTGGTGCCGAAACATGGGTACCTGTAGTGTTGGGCGCCGGCGCTATTTTATACAGTTTGCTTACCGATTACGAACTGGGCGCCAGCAAAACCATCTCCATGCGTACACACCTTACCCTCGACCTCATTTCGGGTATTGTACTGGCCGCATCGCCCTGGATTTTTGGCTTTGCCGATTACGTGTGGGGACCGCACCTGATTTTAGGATTGCTTGAAATTGGTGCTGCCCTGATGACTCGCCGAGAGCCCGATTACAGCAGGCATGGCAGTCATCATCACACAGCAATGCATTAAATTTTTATGGGACATCTGAAAAATTCAAACCCAGCATTACGGTGCTGGGTTTTGTTTTTATATGCAGAGAGAAAAGATGCGCAGTGGGCTAATGGTTTCTTCTTTTTATAAACAGCTAGTTTTGATTGCACTACTAA
>CBDTUH010000182.1:0-6775 GCA_965363375.1 uncultured bacterium | reverse complement strand
ATGATGATACTGGTGGTGGGCATTGGCGTGGCTTATGGCCTCACACCGCTGATTGCGCAGGAGGCAGGGCGAAAGAACAATGAAGAATGCGGCCGGCTCTTAAGTAATAGTTTGCTCATCAACATCATTACCGGTGCTGTGCTTTTTTTGCTGGTGTATTTTGGCTCCATGCTGGTGATCGATCATTTAGGCCAATCGCCGGAAGTAGTGGTGCATGCCAAACCTTTTCTTTTGCTGTTGGGTGTTTCCATTATTCCGCTGATGGTGTTCAATACGTTCAAACAGTTTGCCGAAGGACTGAGTTATACACGGCAGGCCATGAACATTTCTATTATCGGCAATGTGCTGAACGTGTGTGTGGGAATTGTGTTGGTAAAAGGCATGTTTGGCATTGAGCCGATGGGCGTGCGTGGTGTGGGCTGGGCTACATTGATAGATCGTATATTGATGGCGCTGGCCATGGGCCTGTATGTGCTGCGGGCGCCCCGGTTTAAAGAATACCTCACGCATTTTTCTTTTTGGTTTATGGACAAAGCACGCAGCCTGCGCATATTGCGGCTGGGTGGCCCTGTGGCCCTGCAGTGGGTGTTTGAAATAAGTGCTTTTAGTGCGGCTGCTATCATGATGGGCACCATTGGCGCGGTGGAGCAGGCAGCACACCAGGTAGCCATCAGCCTGGCGGCCATTACGTACATGATGGCCAGCGGCATATCGGCAGCGGCAGCCATCAAAACCGGCAACCATTTTGGCAGCCACAACTATACCGAGCTGCGCCGCTATGCCATTAGTTCTTACCATATTGTGATTGTATTTATGACGGCAACCGCGTTGCTGTTTATGGGCGCCAACCGGCTACTGCCCTGGCTGTACACTACCGACACGCGCGTGATTGGCATTGCCGCGCAGTTGCTCATTTTTGCGGCACTTTTCCAATTGTTTGATGGCACGCAGGTAGTAGGCCTGGGTGTGCTGCGCGGCATGAGCGATGTGAATGTGCCCACCATTATTACGTTTGTAGCTTATTGGGTGGTAGGTTTACCGCTGGCTTACTGGCTGGGTATTTATGCCGGTATGGGTCCTGCCGGCATTTGGACAGGGCTCACTATTGGGCTGCTGGTTTCTGCCGTAATGCTGTACCTGCGTTTTAATGTGTTGAGTAAAAAGCTACAGTTGAAAGAAACAGCATAGGTTTTGTAAAAGGGGCAAGAGACGTTTAGGATAAGTCAAAAATTTAAGAGTAAGGCCCAAAAAGTAAGCGCAAAACTATAAAAGGGAAAACAGACGTTTTTGAACTTACGATATATGATTTGGGATTTACGATTTGACACTAAATTCAAAAGGAAAAACAGACGTTTTAATTTACGATTTGGGATTTACGATTCAATACTAGGTTGAAAAGGAAAAGGAGACGTTTTACCAATTAATGTTTAACGAATGCACCAGTACTGCCAATTCTACTATTACCACAAAATACAAAAGCAAAAAGAGACGTTTTGTTTTCTTCTGAAAAAGTTGCCTTCCTGTTAACGTTCGATGCCGTAATTTACCGCTTGTTTCATGCGCTATTTTAAGAGTTGAATATACCATGGCAAAAAAACTGTTTTTATATTCTTTAGCAATTATTGTTACACTTTTGGCTACCACAGCATCGGCCCAAAACCTGGAGGCTACGCTGCAAACCTATTCGGAAAAATATGCGCCCGAAAAAGCGCACCTGCACTACGATAAGCCCGCTTATGCACCCGGCGAAACTGTTTGGTTTAAAGCATATTTGCTGGAAGGCCTGCTGCCGGCTGCTAAAAGCAAAACCCTGTATGTGGACTGGCTGGATGATAAAGGTGCCGTGCTACACCGCAGCGTATCGCCATTGATAGAGGGTACTACCAACGGGCAATTTGATGTGCCGGAAAACTACAAGGGTCGCTATATAAGTGTGCGTGCTTACACGCGCTGGATGCTTAACTTCGACACCGCTTTTTTCTACAATAAGAACCTGCCCATATTGAGTGGTAGTGCTGCGCCTGCTACAAAGCCTGCGGTAGTGCCTACGCTCCAGTTTTTTGCAGAAGGTGGCGATGTGGTGGCCGGTGTGGTTAACAAAATAGCCTTTAAAGCTACCGACCAGTGGGGCACACCTGTGGCGGTAAAAGGTATGGTGCAAACAACCGGAGGCACTAAAGTAGATTCCTTTCGTGCAGTGCATAATGGTATGGGCTTTTTGTACCTGCAACCGCAGCCCGGCGTAAGCTATGTGGCTAAATGGAAAGATGCTAAAGGCATAGTGCAAACCACGCCACTACCCGCTGTGAAAGAAGAAGGTGTTGTTATGCAATTAAGCGCCATTGGCAGCAGGCGGCAATTTACCATCAGCCGCACAGAAGGCGTGCCTGACAGACTGAAAAAGCTGCACCTGGTGGGTACCTTGCATCAGCAAATGGTTTTTAAAGCCGACATCGACCTTTCTGCCAGCAGCAGCAAAAAAGGTGTGATCCCTATTGAAAACTTGCCTAGCGGCATTGTTACCATTACCCTGTTTGATGATGATTGGAGCCCCATGGCCGAGCGCATTACTTTTGTTAATAACAACGACTACAGCTTTGCGGCCGACATGCAAGTGAACCATTGGGGGCTTAACAAAAGAGCGCGCAACGAAATACAAATAAATGTGCCCGAGGACATTGGTGCCAACCTATCCATTTCGGTTACCGATGCGGCCATTGCAGGCGACAGCAGCAGCAATATTCTATCGCAGCTGTTACTTTCCGGCGACCTTAAAGGTTACATACATCAACCCGCACATTATTTCAAAAACAACCACGATACCACTGCGCAGCAACTGGACCTGGTGATGCTTACCAATGGCTGGCGCCGCTTTAAGTGGGGAGATGCCATAGCCGGTAAGCTGCCGCAGATGGCGCACCCGCGCGATACTTCTTACCTCGCGCTTTCCGGAAAAGTTTATGGCTTTGCGCCGGCGCAGCTGGCAGGCGGCACGGCCAGCATTGTGATGTTTGTAAAACAAAAAGATTCGGCTTCCAAAATGATCATGTCGCCGCTGGAAAGCAATGGCACCTTTAACGAACCCGACATGGTGTTTTTCGATTCGGTGAGTGTGTACTACATGCTGCAGCCCAGCAAAACATTAAAAGGCGGCGAAGTGCGTTTTATGGAAGACCGGCTGCCGGTGCCCGATTATAAAAAGTTTGCCAGATACTTTACGCCTTACAACCCGCTGACCGACACCACCGGCAACTACCAGCATTACCTGCTGGCCATGGAAAAGCTGAAGGCGACCGATTTGATGAAAGAAAAAATGCTGGAGAATGTAACGGTGCGCGCCAAAACCAAAACCCCGTTGGAAGTGCTGGACGAAAAATATGCATCGGGGCTTTTTCGCTTTGGTGATGGCTATCAGTTTGACCTGGTGAATGATCGAATGGCCGGCTCTTACATGAACATTTTTCAGTACCTGCAAGGCAAGGTAGCGGGCCTGCAGATAAACACCAGCGGCGCCAACGTAAGCCTGAGCTGGCGGCAAAGCACGCCGCAGCTGTACCTCGATGAAATGCCTACCGATGTGAGTATGATATCTTCTATACCCGTGCAGGATGTGGCTTATGTAAAAGTGATGCGGCCGCCCTTTATGGGTGCGGTAGGCGGCGGTGCCGGCGGTGCCATTGCCATCTACACGCGCCGTGGCAACGATGTGGCCTCCGAGCCGGGCAAAGGCCTCAGCACGCATGTAATAAATGGCTACACACCTGTAAAGGAATTTTATGCACCCAATTACAGCACCTTTGACCGGCGCAACGAGCAGCGCGATGGGCGCACCACGCTGTACTGGAACCCGATGGTGCTAACCACGCCCAACAAAAAAAGCGTGACGCTGGTTTTTTACAACAACGATGTTACCAATGCCTTTAGGGTGGTGATAGAAGGTATGACACGCGACGGCCGGCTAGTGCATATAGAACAGCTTATGGAGTAGGACAGAAGCAAGTTTTATAAAAACAGGAAAGGGATTTGAAACGTTTTTAAATGGTTTCAAATCCCTTTTTAGTTTGTTGTTGATAAAGGCAAAAACGTCTGTTTTTCCTTTTGGCTTTTTTCTGAAATAATCAATCTTACATCTTACATATCAAACGTCTCATTTTCCTTTTAAGATTTCAGCCACACTTTTAGGTTTTTACTTTTTACTTTTGCCTTTTAAGACAACATTAGCTGCCACGCTGCGCGCTGCCGGGCATCTGTTTTTTAGCAACCGATTTTACACCTTTATTGATAAACTTGGAGCCCTGGTTGCTGTTCTTTTGCGCGTTGCTGTTGTTATTTTTTTTATCGCCTTTTTTCCCTTTTGGAGTTAACAGTCCCATAGTATGTGTTTTTTTAAATACACTTAAAGATACTCATTTACAGGTAGCGTTAAAAAACCTGGATTTGTTTGCTCCTATTAATAACATGATTGTAACAGCTAATAAACTGATTGGCTAAAGCTGCATCGAAAAAAAGTACTGAATAGTTGATGCGCATCAATACGGCTTGGGTTGTATGGGCCGATGCTGCATATTTGCAGCTTTGCAAGCAACCATTTATTAAAACCACCATTGTTATGCCTGCTGAAACAAAAGCCACCCTATTGCCCAAAGCGTAGTACCAGCACATTATCAGCCTGTACCAACAGGTAAAAAAAGAAGGGCTGGAGTCGCCCACGTTTAACCGCCTGGCCCGCGAACTATGCCGCGCCGAGGTAATTGCCCCATTTAGCTACACCCACCTGCAACCCGCGCGCAGCGCCTGGAGCCAGCCCGATTATAACCTGAGCAACCTGTCGCTGGCCGAACTGCAGCAGCACCTGAACGCCATTTTTTATGCCGACCGCTTTGAAGAAGGTACCATTGTAAGTGCCTACAACTGCGGCGTGTTTGAAAAAATATTTGCCGGCATGGAGCAGCACCTGCAGGCGCTGAACAATTGATGATGTATTGGGTTCTAAAAGGAAAAACAGAAGTTTTAAAAGCCGGCCAGCAGCCGGCTTTTTAGTGCCCGAAAAAAATCCTGTTTTGCTGGGCGGCCATAAAAGTTGTAAATTAAAGGCAACGATTTCTTTCTGTACTAAAACCCCCGCATATGAAAAAAGTGGCAGACATTTTAACCCGCAAAGGCAACAACGTAACCTCTGTAGCGCCTCAAAGCACCGTAATTGACGCCCTGCAGCTCATGGCCGATCAAAACATCGGGTCGGTAATGGTGATGGAGGACAACCGATTTTTAGGCATCATTACCGAACGCGACTACTCGCGCAAAGTGGTGCTTAAAGGCAAATCTTCTACCGACACTAAAGTGTCTGATATCATGTCTACCGATTTTCCGCGCGTAACGCCGCAGGATTCTGTAGAACATTGCATGCAGCTACTGGCGCAAAAAAACATCCGCTACCTGCCCGTGTTCAGCGGCGATGCCATTGTGGGCATCATTTCGGTAAACGACCTGGTAAAAGAAACCATCCTGTCGCAGCAGGAAACCATTACGCATTTGCAGGACTACCTGCACACCAGCCTGTAGTTTAAAAGGAAAAATAGACGTTTGTAATAATGATAAAATGATGGATAGTCAATGGTGTAATATTCCATTTTGAAATAAAAGGAAAAGGAGACGTTTTTTTGAAATGATCTTGCTTTTCCTTTTCAACAAATCTGCCATTTAGGAATCGGCCTTTTTTTTAAAGAAACGATAAAAGCTGATTCAGGTGCTGTTTTTTACATTTCATGCATTTTGTAAAACAGCAGACAATGGCGCATTTTAATTTTGACCGCAACCAAAACTAACTGCCATATGCACGTTCCTTCGCTGCCTGAAATATTGATGGGTATTTTGGCTTTGCTGTGCCTGGTGCTGGTGTTAACCGGCCTGAGGCTGGCACTATCGCGCACCGGTTGGGCGCTCCGCCGCCAGAAAAAAACCGTTACCATTGCAGCACTCATTTTTGCCTTGTGGGTAATGGTAGTAGGTGTGCTGGCGCAAAAAGGCCTGCTGGCACAATTTGATACGGTGCCGCCAAAGCCTTTACTGATAGTGGCGCTGCCCATTGCAGCCGCGGCTATTATTGTAAGTACAAAACGTTTCAAATCTCTTTTGCTGGCTACGCCGCTGCACTGGCTGGTGTTGTTCCAGTCATTTCGCATAGTGGTAGAAATATTGCTGTGGCAAACATTTGAAAAAGGATTGATACCCGTACAAATGACGTTTGAAGGCCGCAACCTCGATATGATTGCCGGCTTGCTGGCAGTAGTAGTAGGTATTTATATGCAACAGCGCCCGCGCCATGCCTTTGCAGCAGGTATCGTATTCAATATTGTAGGACTGGGCCTTCTCATTAACATCATGGCGGTGGCCATATTATCCATGCCTACACCATTTCGCTACTTTACCGTAGGGCCGGCCAATACTTTGGTTACTACATTTCCGTTTGTGTACCTGCCATCGGTGCTGGTAGTGCTGGCATTTGGTTTTCACCTTTTTTCGTTGCGGCAATTGTGGCTGCACCGGCAGCGCCAGCTGCACGGTAAAAGCATGGCACACCCCGCTGAAGCGCCCGCAGTACTTATGACAGAAAGGACTTAGTGTTGCATTAAAAGAAAGTTTGGAAATACTTTTTATCGCCGGGGCAATGCGTATTTTTAGGCCCTTATTTTACCTGTATGAGCATTCGCATTTTTATTACCGGCGGCACCTTCGATAAAGAGTACAACGAAATAACCGGGCAGCTTTATTTTAA
>CBDTUH010000181.1:0-6775 GCA_965363375.1 uncultured bacterium | reverse complement strand
GAGCGAATGTACACCACTTCTTTTTTGGCATCAAAACCGGTACCCGGGCCCAAAAGCAGCCAGGCCACTACAGCGGCACCTGCAAGGAGAAGCAGCAAAAGGATAAGGAGAAGTTTTTTCATGGCAGGGTTAAGGTAAATAAAAAACCCTGCCACTGGACAGGGTTGTATAAAAACATAAAATAAAATTAGTTGGCAGAGTCGGTTGTGGCCGGGGCAACAGCACCGGGCAACGTAGTCGTATTAGGGTTGGCAGCGGGTTGGTTAGTAGCCGGGCCCTGCTGTACCGGGATGGGACCGCCCACATTATCCAGCCTGTCATTTACCTGCTCGCCACCTGCAATAAACAGGGTAGAGGTAATGCACAAAACAGCAATAACAGCAGCAAAAATCCAGGTTCCTTTTTCCAGAACATCGGTTGTTTGCTTTACACCCATAAACTGGTTGCTGAAACCGGCAATATTGCCAGCCAGTCCGCCACCTTTAGGGTTCTGCACCAGCACAATCAGGCTTAACACCACGGAAGCCAGGATAATCAAGATTACAAATAAGACGGTCATTGTTTTAAGAAGGTTTCTTTAAAGATTCTATTTTGGCAGCAAAATAAGCCTTTTTAGAGGGATTCTGCAAACTTAATTTGTTATATACTTCTGAAGCTTTTTGAATATTTCCCTGCTTTACCCATACTTCCGCCATTGATTCGGTAAACACATCGGCATTTTGCAGCGAGTGGGCCGCCAGGCTCACCACTTTCTTTTCACCAGGGGCATCCGTGTTTTGGGTAATGGCCGTTGTAGGTAGTTTTTTCATGGTTTTAAGCCATTCGGTAAAGCTTTTAACCTGCCGGCCAAAGCGGTCGTTACCGGCCTCGGTTTGCGATAATTTAATGCCCTGCGACGCAAAATAATCTACGGTATGAAAAGGCTCGAAAGTAATGTCGCCGGCAATAGCATTTACCGGTGCGGTAAGGTCAAAATTCGGCAGTTTTATTTTGGGCTCGCCGGGTTCTGTTTCACTTTTTTCAAAAGCATCAGCCGTTTCCTGGCGGGCAACATTTTCATTTTGAATTGTAAGGTTTCGTTCTTCTTCTATATCTTGTTCAAACGTCTCTTTTTCCTTTTGATTAGATAAATCTGTTTTACTTACAAGTTCGGGCTCCTGTTCTAAAGAATTTTCAAACGTCTCGTTTTCCTTTTGGCCTATAACTTCTTCGGGTAAAGATGCAAGAGGTTTTGTATTGTTCAATTCCGCTTCTTCAGCAGCAGCTTCTTTGCTTACATGAAACGTCTCATTTTCCTTTTGAATAGCTGAACCTGTTTCCGCTTGTACTTCTTCTGTAGGAGAGGCCTGTACAAATTCCAGTTCTTCAGGTGTTGGTTCTTCGCCAATTTCAAACGTATCTATTTCCTTTTCCTCAACTGATATGGGCTCGGGTTTTATTGTTTGTGTGTCATCAACAACTGTTGTTTCCGCATCAGGCTCAAAAGGAAAATCAAAGCTTTCTTTTTCTTCCAGCTGAATGGGATTGTACACGTGCAGGGCGGCCGCCTTTTTTTGCGCAGCAAAAGCATCAGAATTGGCATTAAGCCTTTTTAGCAACAGCAGTTGCGCCGCGCTGAAATAGGGTTTGTCCACTGCCAGTTGTTCCAGTTCATGGGCATCCACAGCGGATTGTTGCAGCCATTGCTGCACCAGTGTGTAGGAGCGTTCACTCATATACGCAAGTTAGGATTTACCAGTTGGAAAAAATGCGATTAAAAATATCGTCCGACAAATTACGGACCATTTCATCGAGCAATTGCGCTTCTGCCGATTGAAGGGAAAGGTTGGCATTAAAAGGAAAAGCACGGGTTACATCGTACTCCTGCACCTCACCGGAAAGGCGGTTGTTCAGTACAATATGCACCGTGATATTCAGGTTGTTCATTGAGGCCTGTCGCTGGTTGTTGTTGCCGGAAGAAATACCCGAAGTGCTGATGCTGTAATTGGTGATGGTACCGTTGATATCATAGTGCGCATCGTCACTGAGGGTTTGGGCCAGCCTTGTCTGGTTTACAATGCGCTGCCGCACGCGGTCGGTAAGCGTAGGGCTTAGTTGCGGGTTGATGTATTGCGCCCGGTTTTGAAAAATATTGATGCGCACCGTTTTAATGCTGTCCGGTATGGAAACGTCGGCAAAGCTGTACACGCCGCAGCTGTTGAAGCTGATGGCAGCTATTACAAGTGCAATGGCAATAAAAGGAAAAAAAAACTTTTTGATGGTCGGCATTTGTAAAACGATTTGGCGACGTTTGCGGATTTAAATTTTATGGAATAAATAAATAATGCTTAACCGCAAATCTGCCCCGCTAAATTATTTCTTATTCGTCAATGTTATATTCTTTTAACTTTCTGTAAAGCGTGCGCTCGCTGATGCCCAGGTCCAGCGCCGCGTCCTTACGTTTGCCTTTGTGTTTTTTCAGCGCTTTTATTATGAGTTCTTTTTCCTTATCCATAATGTTGAGGCTTTCATCCACTTCTTCATGTTCATGAATATCGTTTCGCACCACCACGGGCTGCGCGGGCTGGTGAGCGGCAGGGTTATACAATACAGGTGCAGAAACAGGTGGCTCCACCGTTTGCAGTTCTTTCAGGTCGGCCATAAAACCCGGGTTTTGGTTCACCACGGCAGGATTTTGCAGCACCTCAAAAAACATACGCTTCAATTCTGTAACGTCTTTGCGCATGTCAAAAAACATGCGGTACATTATTTCGCGTTCCGAATTAAATTCATGTGCGCCCTGCCCATTTACATGCGCCAGCACGGGCAACTGGCTTCCTTTAGGTTCAGGTAAAAAGCGCACCAGTTCCTTAGGTGAAATGGTTTTATCTATAGAAAGTACTGATATCTGCTCGGCCAGGTTTTTCAGCTCGCGCACATTGCCCGGAAAAGGGTAGGCGGCCAGTTGTGCGCGTGCCTCGTCTGTTAATTGTACCGGCGCAGTTTTATAACGCTCGGCAAAATCAACCGCAAATTTTCTGAATAACAGTGGAATATCTTCTTTCCTGTCTTTTAATGCTGGTACTCGGATAGGCACAGTGCTCAGGCGGTAATACAGGTCTTCTCTAAATTTATTTTGCTGCACCAAATTCAACAAGTCTTTATTGGTAGCTGCAATAACGCGCACGTCTGTTTTTTGCACTTTGGAAGAACCCACGCGGATGAACTCACCGGTTTCCAGCACACGCAGCAAGCGCGCCTGTGTACCCAGCGGCATTTCACCAATTTCATCAAGGAAAATGGTACCGCCGTTTACGGTTTCAAAATAACCTTTGCGGCTGTCTAGCGCGCCGGTAAACGAACCCTTTTCGTGGCCGAACAATTCCGAATCGATAGTGCCTTCGGGAATGGCGCCACAGTTAACGGCGATAAATGGATTGTGCTTGCGTGCCGAAAGCGAATGAATGATATGCGAAAAAGCCTCTTTACCCACACCACTTTCACCTGCTATCAGTACCGTCAGGTCGGTGTTAGCCACCTGAGCGGCCACTTGAAGTGCATAGTTGAGCGCGGGCGAATTGCCAATAATGCCAAACCTGTTTTTTATACTTTGTAGATCCATCCGTTTATATTGAACTTATACAATTTCGCCTAACAAGGTAGCCTGCGTACTGCTGGTCACTTTTACCATTACATAATCGCCTGGCTTATAATCAGCATTTCCTTTTGCAAAAACCACCACTTTGTTTTGCGAGTTGCGGCCCATCCAGTCGGCTTCGCTTCTTTTTGAAGTACTTTCAATCAATACCTTAAATGATTTGCCTACATCCTCTTTATTGCTTTGCTGCGACAACTTGTTCTGTAGTTCCACAATTTCCTGCAAGCGTCGTTTTTTCACATCCAGTGGCACATCATCTTCATAACGGCGTTGCGCCAGCGTTCCCGGCCGCTCGCTGTAAAAAAACATATAGCTCATGTCGTACTTACTGTACTCCATAATGCGCAGCGTATCCCGGTGGTCTTCTTCTGTCTCGGTACAAAAGCCGGCAATTACATCTGAAGAAATGGAACAGTCGGGCATTATTTCTTTAATACGATCCACTTTGGCCATGTACCACTCGCGGGTGTAGCTTCGGTTCATCAATTGCAGCACACGCGTAGAGCCGCTTTGCACCGGCAGGTGAATGTATTTGCAGATGTTCTCATATTTGGCCATGGTAAACAGCACATCGTCTGTAATGTCTTTGGGGTGCGAGGTAGAAAAGCGCACGCGCAGGTCAGGTGAAATAAGGGATACTTTTTCAAGTAATTGAGCAAAAGTTACCGGTTCCGCATCGGGAGTGGAGGGCGTCCAGTAATAACTGTCCACGTTCTGGCCCAGCAGCGTTACTTCTTTATAACCGCTGTTGTACAGTTCCTGGCATTCGTTAATAATACTATGTACATCGCGGCTGCGCTCGCGGCCACGTGTAAAAGGCACTACGCAAAAAGAGCACATGTTGTTGCAGCCACGCATAATGGAAACAAAAGCCGTAATGCCGTTGCTGTTGAGGCGAACAGGTGCAATGTCGGCATAGGTTTCATCGCGGCTTAGGAGCACGTTCACACCTTTTTGCCCGCTTTCTGCTTCAGTTATCAATCCGGGCAGGGTCCGGTAAGCATCGGGGCCTACTACCAAGTCTACCAGTTTTTCTTCTTCTAAAAATTTAGCTTTCAATCTTTCAGCCATGCAGCCTAGCACACCTACCAGCATTGCCGGCCTGGCAGCCTTCAGCTTGCGAAACTCCGTTAAGCGCTTGCGAACAGTTTGTTCCGCCTTTTCGCGGATGGAGCAGGTGTTCAGAAAAATCAGGTCGGCTTCTTCAAAATTTCGTGTGGCGCCGAAGCCTTCTTCCGAAAGAATGGAGGCCACAATTTCGCTGTCGCTGAAATTCATCTGGCAGCCGTAGCTTTCGATATAAAAGCGCTTTTTATATTGGTTAAGATCTTCAGCAAAAGGCGCATAGGCTTCACCCTGCCTGGACTCATCGTGTACTTTGGAGGCTATCTCAAACATAAGCTATACAAAAATTGGTGGCAAAGATAACCAATTCTCCCAGCCAAAGTGACAGGTTGTCATATTTTAACCTCTAATTATTGTAAACCAATAAAGTCTGCATATTATATTTGTTGCTACTATGCGCTACCTGCTTATTCTTCTATTGGTTTTTTATTTTTTACCTGCCCACAGCCAGCAAAAGCCTGTGGGAGTATTAACCGGGAGCGTGGTGAACGAAAGTAAAAAAGCACTGGAAGGCACCACGGTAGAATTAGAGCCTTTGTCAAACCAAAACGTCTCCAAATCCTTTCTTACATCAAAAGATGGCCGATTTGAATTTGGAGGCATTTCATTTGGGTATTTCCGGTTGCGCATTTCTTTTACCGGATTACAAACGGTCACTATCGATAGCATTCACTTTAGGGAAGAGCGACACGACTTTAACCTCGACGATATTACCTTAAAACCCAACAGTTCGCAAAACCTTTCTGAAGTCATCATTTACGCCGAAAAGCCGCTGGTACAAAGCGAAGACGGCAACATTACTTTCAATGCCGGCGAATCCGCTCTCAGCGCCGGCAGCAACGCGGCCGACCTGTTAACCAATGTGCCGCTGGTAACCAAAGACCCAGATGGTAAAATAATGGTGCGCGGCAAAGAGCCTAAAATCCTGATTGACGACAAGCCCGTGGAACTGAACCTGCAGCAACTACAGGATTTACTGGAAAGCATGCCCGGCAGCTCCATTGAAAAAATAGAGGTGCTGACCAATCCGCCACCGCAATATGCCATGGAAGAAGGCGGCGTTATCAATATTGTAACCAAAAAGGGTAGGGCAGGCGTTACGGGGAGATTGACGCTGAATGCCGGCAGCCGTGGCGAGCGTGGCGCACATGCCAATTTCAATTACCGCAGACAGGGATTGTCTATTGGCATCAATGGTGGCTATTCGGATAATAACTTTAAAGGCAATGGTTACTCCAGAAGGCAAAACCTGTATAAAGATTCCATCTCTTACTTTAACAGCAGCAATGAATATAACAATAAAAACGGGCGGCCTAGCCTCAGGGTAAATGTGGATTATGACATTACAAAAAAGCATTCCATCAACCTGGTGGCGCACCTCAATGGCAACAACTTTGACAACAATAGCGAAGTAGAATACCAGAACCTGAATCGCTTTGATGAATTGTATAAGCTAAGCCGGCGCAGCACCAATAGTGTGGGCGAGAGCCAGAACTTCAACAGCAATCTGACCTACACCTTGCGAACATCAAAACCCGGCGAAACTTTTCGCGTGGTGGCGGGTTATAACCAATCTGAAAATGAAAACAACCGTTATTTTTACCAGCAGTTTTTTCATCCCAATTACACACCAACGGGCTACGACTCTTCGCAGCAGCAACTTAATCAAAACGTCTCCAAATCCTTTCACGCCCGGCTGAATTATGACCTGCCGCTGGTGGCCAAAAAAACCTTTTTATCGCTGGGTTCTTTTCAGCAGCTTTCCATTTCTGACATTGATGTGGCTGCGGCTTACAAACGAAAATCAGATGAAGTGCTGGTGCCGCAACATGCATTAAGCAATGATTTTCGTTTCCGGCAAACCCTTTCCACGTACCGTGCATCAGTAAAGCAAATGATCACTTCCAGTTTTAGTTTTACGACAGGCGTATCGGCCGAGGCTACCCATTTCCGGTTTGAACTTTATAAAAATGATTCTTTTGCCAAAAACGATTATTGGCGTTTTTTGCCTTT
>CBDTUH010000180.1:0-6775 GCA_965363375.1 uncultured bacterium | reverse complement strand
CTGTAGAATCTAAAATCGCTCATGCTTAAATTCCTGTTTTTAATTTCAGTTGCACAATGTTTTCAATATGGTGCGTATGCGGAAACATATCTACCGGCTGCACCTTGGTCACTGCGTATTTGGCATCCAGCAGGGCCAGGTCGCGCGCCTGCGTGGCCGGGTTGCAGCTTACATACACTACTAAAGGTGCGCTAATTTCCAGAATTTTCTGCACCAGCTTTTCGTGCATGCCGGCGCGGGGCGGGTCGGTAATAATCACATCGGGCCGGCCATGCTGCGCAAAAAATTCGTCGTTGCACACATCAATCACATCGCCGCTGTAAAATTCGGCATCGCTGATGTTGTTGATGGCCGCATTTTCGCGCGCATCCTGCACAGCCGCATCAATGGCTTCCACACCAATTATTTTTTTAGCACCGCGACTGCAAAAAATACCAATACTTCCCGTACCGCAGTACAAATCGTACACGGTTTGAGTACCATCCAGTTCGGCAAAGTCGCGGGTGATTTGGTACAACCGCTCGCCCTGCGCCGTGTTGGTCTGAAAAAAAGATTTAGGACCTATTTTAAAAGAGAAATCCTCCAGCTTTTCTATTACAAATCCCTTGCCCTTATACACCACCGGCTGCAGGTCGTGCATGGAGTCGTTCTTTTTTAAATTGATGGTATATAATAACGTGGTGATCGCGGGAAAAGTTTGCTCTAGGAAGCCCAAAATGCCTTTTAACTTTTTAGGGCTGTCCTCGCCCACTACCAAGTTCACCATTACCTCGCCAGTGCGGCAGATGCGCACTTGCATGGTTCTTAAAAAGCCTACGTGGTTGCGGATGTCGTAAAACGACAGGTTGTTTTCGTAAGCATATTGGCGTACGGCATTGCGAATGAGATTGGTAGGTTCTGATTGCAGCCAGCATTTTTCAATATGTACCACTTTATCAAAAAAACCTTTAGCGTGAAAACCCAACGCTTTTTCGGATAAACCTTGCTCAGAGGGCAGCACTTCCTCTTCTTTCATTTTACGGAAGTCCTGTGCCGGAATGAATTCTTTGGTGCTGAAAGTGTACTCCAGTTTGTTGCGGTAATATTTGTCTTCCGCAGCGCCTACAATGGGAAGCATATCAGGCAGCGCCACCTTGCCAATCCTTTTTAAATTATCACTCACCTGCTTTTGCTTGAACTGCAGTTGTTTGGCGTAGGGCAGCATTTGCCACTGGCAGCCTCCGCACACGCCAAAGTGCTGGCAAAACGGTTCTACCCGGTCGGCAGAAAAGGACTGAAAACTTAATGGCGCACCTTCGGCCCAGTCTTTTTTGCTTTTGGTTAAGCGCACATCCACCCTGTCGCCGGGCACCACGCCTTCCACGAAAATCACCTTGCCTTCCTGCCTTGCCAGCGATTTGCCTTCGGCAGCATAATCTTCAATCAGTATATTTTGAAGAACAATATTTTTCTTTTTTCTCACGCGGCAAAAGTAAAGCCTTTAGCAAAGGCGAACCGTTAACGAAGCGTTTTGTTTTACAACTCTTTAACCTTGTTTGATTTATTTTTAGCCCTCAATAGCCACACGTATGAAGTTTTACGCCACAGCAGCCGCCCTTTTAATCCACCTTTTTGCCCTGGCGCAGGATGGGTACGAAATAAAAGTAACCTTTGCCCCTTTTAAGAACGAATACATTTACCTGGGCCATTACTACGGCAAGCAACTGCCAATAATAGACAGTGTAAAGCTGAACGAAAAGGGCGAAGGCACGTTTAAAGGCGTTAAAAAACTAGGCGGCGGCATTTACCTGGTAGGCTATCCCGACCGCAGCCGCCACTTTGAAGTGTTGATTGATAAGAACCAGAAGTTTTCTATTGCTGCCGATACAGCCAACATACAGGGTGTAACATTCACCGGCTCGCCGGAGAATACGGCTTTTAAAGCGTACCAGGGCTTTATGAACATGCATGGGCGTCAACTGGAAGCGCTGGGCCGGCAACTGCAAAGTTCGCCGCAGGACTCAGTCAAACTAAGACAGCAAATTGTTGACCTGAATGCTAAAATAAAAAAATACCGCACCGACATTATAGCCAAAGACCCGGAAGGCATTTTAGCCGCCTTGCTTTCTGCCATGCGCGAGCCCGAAGTGCCGCAGAACCACCCTGCTGCTGCTAAGGATTCGATGTTTGCCTACAAATACTACAAAGCACATTATTGGGATGGCGTGAACTTTTACGACGAGCGGCTGGCACGTACGCCCTTTTTTGAACCCAAGCTACAGCGCTATTTCGACCAGGTGGTGTACCCATCAGCTGATTCGGTAAACAAAGAAATTGACTACATGCTGGGCTACGCAAGCATTAATGAAGAAATGCAGAAATTTTTGCTGCTGCATTTTACCAATCGCTACCTCAACCAAAAATACATGTGGGAAGATGCGGTGTTTGTGAACCTGTTTGAAAAGTATTACGCTAATAAAACCTACCCCTGGCTGACAGAAGAAGGCAAAAAAATTATTACCAACCGTGCTTACAGCCTGATGGCCAACCTTACCGGCGGCACCGCAGCCGATATTGAGCTCCCCGATATCAAAGGCATAAAAACAAACCTGTACAGCGTGCAGGCACCTTACACATTAGTAGCCATCTGGGACCCTACCTGCGGCCACTGTAAAGAAGTGCTGCCCAAGCTTCAAAACCTGTATCAAACCAAATGGAAAGACATGGGCTTGAAGCTGTTTGCCATGGCCAAAGAAACGGATGGTGACAAAAAAGGCTGGCTCGACTTTATTGCCGAACACGGTCTGCAGAACTGGACGCACGTGTACTACTCCAAAGAAGCCGACAAGGCACGTATAGCAGCCGGCACGCCGGGCTACTCGCAGTTGTACGATGTGCAAAGTTTTCCTACTTTGTACCTGCTGGATGCCGACAAACGCATTATTGCCAAAAAAGTTACCGAAGAACAGGTGGCCGAAATACTGGAACACCGCAACAACAATAAGTAAACCGGCTCACAGTCCAATACAACCATGATTAAACATTTTGTTGCTGCCCTCTTTGCCATGGCCGCTGCTATAACCGCACCTGCCCAAACGCTTTTTACCTACGGTACCGATTCGGTAAGTGTTGCCGATTTTTTGCAGGCTTATCATAAAAACAATGCAGGCGAAAACAGCGCTGCTTCCAAAAAGCAATACCTAGACCTCTACATCGCCTCGCGGCTGAAAATAAAAGAAGCGCGGGAAAGAGGCTACCACACCCTGCCACACATGCAGGCCGAACTGTCCGACCTGCGCCAGCAGATAATGCCCGCCTACCTGCACGATGAGGAAGGCCTGCAAAAGCTGGCAGCAGAAGCGCTACAGCGCGCACAAAAAGATATTGAAGTATCGCACATTTATATAGCACTACGCCAGGATGGGCTGAAAGACACGGCCGCTGCCCGGCAAAAACTTGCTGAAGCGCTTTTGCAATTGCAGCAGGGAAAACCGTTTGCCGAGGTGGCCAGGAAATTTTCCGACGACCCATCTGCCCAAACCAATGGCGGAAAAATAGGTTTTGTTACGGCCTTTACGCTGCCATACGAGCTGGAGAACTTAGCTTACAGCACGCCGGTGGGCCAGGTATCCAAACCGTACCTTTCCAAAAGCGGTTATCATATTTTTAAAATTGAAAGCGAGCGCCCGGCGCGCGGCCGCCTTCGGCTGGCGCAGGTATTACTGGCTTTTCCGCCTGGTGCCGATGCCGCCACAGAAGCAATGCTGAAAAAGCGCGCCGATTCTATTTACAACAGGCTGCTGAAGGGTGATGATTTTGGAAGTCTGGCCACGCAATTTAGCGACGATCCTGTATCGGCGCAGGCCGGCGGGCAACTGCCAGAAGTGGGCATTGGCCAGTTTGATGCAACATTTGAAAATACCGTTTATGCCCTGGCAAAAGACGGCGCCTTTTCGCCTCCTTTTAAAACCACGCATGGCTACCACATTGTAAAGCGCCTGGCGCACCTGCCTGCTGTAAAAAATGAACAAAGCCTGCAGGCCATGCATAGCCGCGTGCAGGCCAGCGAAGACCACATGGCCACACTACAGGCCGCGCTGGCCCAAAAGGTATTGCAACAGGCACAGTTTAAAAAACGGCCTTTCAGCGAGGCGGAACTGTGGGCCTTTAGCGACAGCGCGCTGGATGGTAAAAGGGAAATGAGACGTTTTGCACTAACGGCCGACACGCCGCTTTTTACGCTGGGCGAAGCCTCATCAACCGTGGCCGACTGGCTGCAGTTTGCACAGGTGGCCCGCTTTGAAAGCGATGGCTCGGGCATTAAACCACATGCAAAAGTGTGGGATGCGTTTGTAGAATATGCGGCCCTGGAGCATTACAAGCAAAACCTGGAAGCCTACAACCCCACCTTTCGCCGGCAGCTGCAGGAGTTTGAAGAAGGCAGCCTTTTTTTTGAAATTATGCAGCGCGAAGTATGGAACAAAGCGCAGGAAGATACGGCCGCATTGCAGGCTTTTTATAACACAAACAAGAAACAATATGTATGGAAAAAAAGTGCCGATGCCATAATGGTTTATGCGCCTAATGAAGCCATTGCCAAAAACCTGCAGACCGCTATAACCAAAGCGCCAAAAAGGTGGAGAGAAATAGTAGCCGGCAACAACAGCGGCGCCGTGGCCGACTCGGCCCGTACCGAACTGCAGCAGCTGCCCGGAAAAGCAACCGGTGTATTAAAAGCGGGCAGCAGCTCACAACCTGTGATTAACAGCAGCGATGGCAGTTATGCTTTTGCTTACCTTATAAAAATATACAACCAGCCGGCGCAGCGCACCTTTGACGAAGCGCGAAGCCAGGTAATAGCCGACTACCAAACGCAGCTCGAAAAAGACTGGGTGGAAAGCCTGAAAAAAAAGTACGGCATCAGCATCCGCGAAAAAGCATTGGAAATGGTATTAAGTACCAGTGATCGCTATCCGGGATAAACATTAGAAAACGTCTCTTTTTCGTTTTACATTTCACGCAAAGGAGCAAAGTTTTAAATCGTCTCTATTTCCTTTTAGGAAATGTGGTGAAAAATTCAGCAAACTCTTGCTGTCATGCCAACTCCATTCGGCATCTCCTTTTGAAAGAAAATACATCGCACAGAAAAAAGAAGGCAAACAGTTGAAAGCAAAACGTCTGTTTTCCCTTTTACATTTATTTTGCTCAATCAAAAGTTCTAACGCTTACACTTCAATTAAAAAACGTCTCATTTTCCTTTTACGCTTAAAAGGAAAATGAAACGTTTGCAAAAGCATTTTTATTCTACAGTATTTCTTTCACCACATCCACCACCATCTGCGGCTTGCCCAGCGTGTAGTAGTGCAGCCCCGGCACGCCTGCGGCTTTCAGCTCCCTGCTTTGCTGCAGCAGCCACGCGGTGCCCACCTGCTCCACTTCTTCATCGGATTTGCATTTCATAATCTCACCCGACAGTTCTTCCGGAATATCCACATGAAACGTGCGCGGAATAACGCTCAACTGCTTTTTGCTGGAGATGGGTTTGAGCCCCGGCACCACGGGCACTTCTATACCCGCATCGCGGCAGGCCTTTACAAAGTTGAAGTACTTCTGGTTGTCAAAAAACATCTGCGTTACAATATACTCGGCGCCTGCATCTACCTTGGCTTTCAGGTACTGCATGTCGCTGTGCATGTTAGGCGCTTCGTAGTGCTTTTCGGGGTAGCCGGCCACGCCAATGCAAAAATTGGTCTTCACCGCATTTTTCAAATCTTCTTCCAGGTAAATGCCGTTGTTCATGTTGGTTACCTGCTGCAGCAGTTCAATGGCATATTTATGTCCGCCCGGCTCGGGTTCAAAAAAAGCTTCGTTCTTGGGCGCATCGCCGCGCAGCACCAGCACGTTGTTAATACCCAAAAAATTCAGGTCAATCAGCGCGTCTTCGGTTTCCTGCTTGGTAAAGCCGCCGCAAATAAGGTGCGCCACAGCATCTACACCGTAGCGGTTCATAATGGCCGCACAAATGCCCACCGTGCCGGGGCGCTTGCGCACTTCCACCTTATCAAACGTGCCGTCGGCCTTTCGCTTAAACATGCTCTCCGATCGGTGGTAAGTAACGTTAATAAAGGAGGGCTTAAACTCCATCAGCGGATCCAAATGGTTCCACAGTGCGCCAATACCTTTTCCTTTCAGCGGGGGCAGTATTTCGAACGAAACCGGGCATTTGCCGTTGGCTTCTTTTATATAATCGGTAACCTTCATGTTATAAAATGTGTTGCAAACTTACCATACAGCGTTATAAAGTACAAAACTGTTTAGGATTAACAACTATTACAGCCGGTTTAAAAGTACTTTTGCCAAAATTTTACCTGTTTGAGCATTACCATTCATACTTCCGATCTGCTGAAGCGCTATGGCACCCGCACCGTGGTCAACCATGTTTCTTTTGAGGTAAAGCAAGGCGAAATTGTAGGCCTGCTGGGGCCCAACGGCGCCGGAAAGACCACTTCTTTTTACATGGTGGTAGGTTTAATTAAACCCGATGAAGGCGAGGTGTTTTTAGATGATGAAAACATAACGGCGTTGCCTATGTATAAGCGTGCGCGCATGGGCATTGGCTACCTGCCGCAAGAGGCTTCCATCTTTCGAAAGCTGACGGTGGAAGAAAACATTGCCGCTGTGCTGGAAATGACAAAGCTGAGTAAGCGCGAGCAAAAAGAAAAACTGGAAGACCTTTTAGATGAATTCCGCCTGCACCACGTGCGCAAAAGCAATGGTGATGTGCTGAGTGGCGGTG
>CBDTUH010000179.1:0-6792 GCA_965363375.1 uncultured bacterium | reverse complement strand
TTTGTATTTTTCCATAATTTCCTTTCGCTTTAGCTTAAGTGTGGGCGTTAGCTCACCGCCATCCACCGTCCATTCGGTGGGCAGCAGCTCAAATTTTTTTACCTGCTCTACCGAATTGAAGTTGACATTCAAGTTATCAACCAACGTTTTAAAATGATGCTTTACTTTTTCGTTGCTGATGATGGAATGGTTGTCGGTAACAGTAATGCCCTGTTCGGCACACCAGTCGCGCACCAGTTTAAAAGAAGGCACTATTAGCGCACCGGTAAACTTTTGCCCCGAGCCTACCACCATGATCTGCTCAATCAACGGCGATTCTACCAGCTTGTTTTCAATAGGCTGCGGCGCTACAAACTTACCACCCGATGTTTTAAAGATTTCTTTTTTGCGGTCGGTAATTTTTAGAAACTTGCCTTCTACCATAGTGCCAATATCGCCGGTGTACAGCCATCCGTCAATCACAGTTTCGGCCGTTAGGTCGGGGCGCTTGTAGTAGCCCATCATTACATTAGGACCTTTGCACAATATCTCGCCGTCTTCGGCCAGCTTTACTTCCACTCCGTCTATAATGGGGCCTACGGTGCCAAAGTAGCGGTCTGCCAGTTCCACACGGTTAACCGATATTACCGGCGACGATTCGGTTTGGCCATAACCTTCTAAAATTGGAATGCCCGCACCACTAAAAATGCGAATGAGTTTTACCTGGCAAGCGGCGGCGCCGGTAACTATAAAGCGGATGTTGCCGCCCAGGCCTTCGCGCCATTTGCTGAACACCAGTTTGCGGGCCAGCGCCAGTTGTGCATTGTATAAAATGCCTTTGTTTTCTTTAATGTCAAACTGCTGCGCCAGGTTTACGGCCCAAAAGAATAATTTTCTTTTAATGCCTTTTTGCTCATCGCCTTTGGCCATAATTTTTTCGTACACTTTCTCCAGCAGGCGCGGTACAGTGGTAAACATTTCGGGCTTTACTTCTTTTAAATTATCGCCCAATGTATCCAGGCTTTCGGCATAATAAATAGAGGCGCCGGCAAAGAGGTAAAAGAACGTAACGGTGCGTTCAAAAATATGATTGAGGGGTAAAAAGCTTAATACTTTGGTGCCGGGTTGAATATCAAAATAAGGCAGTATGCTCATTACATTACTCAGCACATTGTGGTGCGACAGCATTACGCCTTTTGGGGTTCCCGTGGTGCCCGATGTGTAGATAATGGTAAAAAGATCTTCGGTATCAATTTTAGCCGCGGCTACTTCTATCTGCTGAAAATGTTCCTGTTTGCCCAGCGTTACTATTTCTTTCCAGTGGCGGCAGCCTTCTATTTTTTCAAAAGAAAAAACATCAACAACCGATGGTGTATTAGCACGCACATCAATTACTTTTTGCAGCAGTTCGGCATCGTTTACAAACACATATTTTACCGATGCATCATTCAGCACAAACTGCAGGTCGTTCACATGCACAGTGGGATAAACGGGCACCAGCACGGCGCCAATTTTTTGCACGGCCAGGTCCAGCATTACCCACTCCGGCCGGTTTTTGGACAGTATGGCTATTTTGTCGCGGCCCTCTACCGACATGTCGTTGCTGCTGATGCCCAACGCCAGAAGGCCGGCGCAAAGTTTTTCAACCGTGTCGGCCACTTCGGCGGTGCTGTACGTGCGCCAGGTACCGCTTTCTTTAGCCGCCAGCATGGTATTAGTTGGGGCCGCTTTTAATTGTTCTGCAATGCAATCAAATAACCGGTGTGGTGTGGTCATAAACAAATAGTTTTCAAATACGTTCTGGTTTACAAATTAAGGAATAAGCTGCATTATAAAAACAGTGCGTATTTGACGGTGCCAAAATAAAAAAAGCTTCTGAATTGAACAGAAGCTTTTTTTAAAAGGATTTTAAAACGTTTTACAGTTTCTGGTAATATTGCCCGGCAGGTATTTTAAATACGCGCCCTTTTTGAAACGTCGTAAAGTTGTTGTGTGCTTCGGCGTTGGTCTTGGTCCAGTTGTCGTAAGCGGGCAGGCTTTCCACGGTACCAAACAGCCATTGGTTGTAGGCTTCAAACATGCCTTCTTTAATGAGTTGCTGGTGGTAATCGAAAAGGCGGAACGGGTACTTGGCCGCGTGTGCCGCGTACCAGTCCAGTATAAAGCGGGTGCGGATGGCAGTGAGTGTTTCGGTAGTAACACCGCTGTTTGCTACTGATGATTGTTTGTTCATGGTTTGCAGAAAAGCTTTTGCAAAATCGCTTTTCACGCCTTCCTGCCCTTTGGTTACATCGCTTTCGGCAAACATTTTTTCTTTATAGCCTTCCAGCAAAAGTTTCTTCATGGCGGTGGCGCGCTCGGTCAGGCTTTCCATGTTCACAAATATTTCGCCGTACAGCAGGCTCCAAACTTTGTCTTTGGTGTAGTAGTAAAAAAGGGCAGCGTTGTAATAGTTGCCGGCAAAAGAAGGATCTACTTCAATACCTTTTTCCCACAGGTTGATGGCGTTGTAATCTTGTTTTGACCAAAGCAGCTCGCCGTATTCGCTGTGCAGGGCGCCGCTGTTCGGGAATTTCTTCAGCGCTCTTTTATACATTTTATCAGCTTCTTTTACTTCTTCCAATGCCTTGTACACATTGCCCGCCAGCTGAAAGCTCATTATGTCGGCATCGTTGCGGTCAATCAATTCTTTGGCACCTTCAAGCGCTTTTGCATAATTGCGTTTGTAGTAATAGGCCAGCACGAGGTCTTTCTGCAGGTCGCGGTTATTGCGGTCGGCTTCCAGTGCGCGGTTCAGTACTAAAATGGCATTGTCAAAATCGCCCTGCTGCATAAAGGTGCGGGCGGTTTGCTGCAGGTTCTGGTCTTGTGCGTGCACACTCAGTAAAGTGCCAAAAGAAAAAAGAACAAATAAGAAAAATGATCTCATGAAAATGATTTTATTAGCGATTAAAAAGCGGACCGCGGATTAATTAGTTTGGAAAGGAATAATCCCATTTTTCAAAACGTCTGAATTTCCTTTTAAATGTTTCAGACAATGGCGCAAAGTTTAAAACGTCTCTTTTTCCTTTTAAAGTCGACCATAGAACATTCTCTCTCCACTTCTTTATTCATCGTGTCTTTGTTCCTTGTTCGCCATTCCAAACGTCTCCTTTTCTCTTTCCTCTCTTTTAATCTCTTAGCGTACAAATTAAAACGAAAAAGAGACGCCTATTGACGCCTCTGTTACAAAATAACAAAAAATTGACGCCTTAAATCAGGTGTGTCAACAGCCCGTCGCGCAGCTTGGGTTCAAACCAGGTGCTTTTGGGCGGCATCACACTTCCACTGTCGGCAATATCAAACAACTGCTGAATGCTCACGGGGTGCAAACTGAATGCCACTTTTGCACTGCCTTCTGTTACACGTTTTTCCAGCTCGGCCAGCCCACGTATGCCACCTACAAAGTCAACTCTTGAATCGGTACGCGGATCGTGGATGTTCAATATTTTAGAAAGTATGTTTTCCTGTAATATGGTTACATCCAGCACGCCAATGGGGTCATTTTTATAAGTTCCTTCTTTGGCCTGCAGGGTGTACCATTGGCCACCGAGGTACATGCCAAACTGGTGCAGTGCTGCAGGCTTTACAGCACTGTCGCTGCGCTCCACGGTAAACGTCTCGGAAACCTTTTGAAGGAATGCTTCATCCGAAAGGCCATTCAGGTCTTTGGCAATTCGGTTGTAATCGAGTATAGCCAGTTGTGCCGCCGGGAAGATGGTTGTGAGAAAATACTGCGCTTCAGGGCTGTCTACCTGCCCGCTTACTTTGGCTGCCGATGCGGCGCGGTGGTGGCCGTCGGCAATGTAGGTAAAAGGAATTTTTTCTTTAAAAAGATTGGTGATAATGTCGATAGTAGCCACTGCATCTACCACCCAAATAGCATGCTGCACACCGTCTTCAGCTGTAAAATTATACACGGCATTGTGCTGGTCTTTCCAGTGCTGAAATACGTCTTCCAGCTCTTTTACATCTTTGCAGGCTAAAAATACGTTGCCCGTTTGCGCGCGCACGGTGCGCATATGGGCAATGCGGTCTTCCTCTTTTTCAGGCCGGGTGAATTCGTGTTTTTTAATTACATCATTAAAATAATCTTCTACCGCCGATACGCAAACTAAACCTGTTTGGGTGCGGCCTTTCCATTGCAGCTCGTAAATGTAGTAGCAGGGCGCTTCGTCCTGGAAAAGGATGCTGCGCTCCACCAAAAGATCTAAATTTTCTTTTGCTTTTTGATACACCGCTTCGGAATGTATATCCACTTCGGCGGGCAGGTCTATTTCTGCCTTGGTTACGTGCAGAAACGAAAGCAGGTTGCCGGCTGCTTCTTTGCGTGCTTCTTCAGAGCTTAATACATCATACGGCTTGGAGGCTACCTGCGGGGCATATTCAATATGCGGGCGCAGGGCTTTAAAAGGTTTGATTATGGCCATAGCAAAATTATTGCTGCAAACTTACTGCTAATGAATTCATAATTCCATTCTTATTAACAATTAGTAATACGTAAAAACTATTTTTTTGAAGCATCAATTCTAACCAAAAACTATTTTATGAGATTAATTCTACTCTTTGTATTAAGCGTAAGCCTGGTAGCCTGTGGCACCAACAGGGCCGTTTACAAATCTGCCGACTTCACCCAAAAATCTGCAGCGCACCAAACCATTGCCGTATTGCCGGTGCACATTACCGAAACGGGTCATGTACCTAAGAATGTTTCGCTAGAGGATGTAAAAACAGCAAATGAAAAATGGAGCCTCGTGTTCCAGGAATCTTTACACAGCTATATATTAAAGCAAACGGCGCGCAACCGCAAAGGGCAGGTAGTGAGCTTTCAGGGTGTGCAAAAAACCAACGCGGTATTGAAAGAAGCAGGCCTGACAACGACCGATGTGTACAACAAGCAACCCGAAGAACTGGCCAAACTTTTAGGTGTGGATGCCGTGCTGATGACTACGCTGGAAAAGAACAAAAACTTTAGCGACGGTGTGGCTTATGGTTTAGCGGCAGGCCGTACGGTATTAACCATTTTAGGCCAGGGTTCTGCCGGAAATGCTTTGTGGCTCAACGCATCGGACATCAACATGAACAGTTACCTGTATGATGCCGGCAACAGCAAGTTACTTTGGAAAACGTATCGCAAGGGCGGCTCCTCATTGCCCTCTAATGTAGACGACCTGGTGCAGTATTATAGCAACTGGATTGCTAAAAAATTACCTTACAGAAGTTGATAAAAACAAAAAGGCTGAGCGTTCGCTCAGCCTTTTTTCTGTGCAAAATGTTTCATTAAATCCGTCAGTGCTACCACACTTTCAAAAGTCAGCGCGTTGTACATCGATATTCTAAAGCCGCCTACGCTGCGGTGGCCTTTAATGCCGATCATGTTTTCCGCCTTCGCCAGCTCTAAAAATTCCTTTTCCATTTCAGCATCTTCCATTACAAAGCAGGCATTCATTTTACTGCGGTCTTCTTTGGCCACTGTGCCTTTAAAGATCGGGATGCTGTCGATAGTATTGTATAGCAGTTCTGCTTTTCGGTTGTTTTCCTTTTCCACGGCTTCCACGCCACCTTTTGCTTTCAGCCAGCGCAACGTCAGCAGGCACACGTATACCGCAAATACCGGCGGCGTGTTCAGCATTGATCCGGCCTCTATATGCTGCCTGTAATCGAGCATGGTGGGTATATCGCGACTTACTTTTCCTAATATATTTTTGCGTACCACTACCAGGTTTACGCCTGCAGCCCCAATGTTTTTTTGCGCACCGGCATATATCAGGTCAAAACGTCTGAAATCCCTTTTAAGGCTTAAAATATCAGAGCTCATATCCGCCACCAGCGGAACACCTTTGTTGTAAAAAACTTCCAGGTTTTGCCACTGCGTACCATAAATGGTATTGTTGGTGGTGAGGTGTAAATAAGCAGCATGCTTGCTTACCGAAAAGGTTTTTGGCAGGTACGTATAGGCCTTATCTTTTGAGCTGCACACCACATCTACACCTCCAAATAGTTTGGCTTCTTTAATGGCTTTGGCACCCCACACACCCGTATCAGTGTAGGCTGCGGTTCTTTTTTCATCCAGTAAATTCATCGGCACCTGAAAAAATTGCGTAGAGGCACCGCCATGCAAAAACAGCACTTCCTGGTCGCTATCCAAGTCCATCAATTCTTTTACCAGCGCCACAGCTTCGTCCATCACCGCCTGGAACAGCGGCGTGCGGTGCCCGATTTCTAAAATGGACAAACCCGTGTTGTTGTAATTTAAAATGGCTTCGCTGGCCTGCTGAAAAACTTCTTTAGGAAGAATGGAAGGCCCTGCGTTGAAATTGTGTACCGTAGTGGTAGTATTGCTGTTCATGCTATGGTTTAAGAACTTGCAATTTAAAAAAATTAACGGGCTGTTACCCCGCTGTAGTTAAAATAGGCCAAAAGGAAAAAGAGACGTTTTATTGTTTTTAAAAGTAACGGTTGGTGGTTTTGCGTTGGATACAATTGTTAAAAGCCAATTCATGTTCAATTTTATACAGCTAATAAAACCAATTGTAGACTTAATAACCAATGCTGTTTTTAATAGCTATTGGAGCCGCTAGCTTTGCGTTCACTCAATCAACAACCAAACTAATTTATTTATGCGTAAGCTTTTTCAATTCAATTTATTAACAACCTTAATGGCACTTTTTGTAGCCTTTTCATTTGCGTCTTGCGAAGAGGATGTGGACAAACCTGGCGGGGGTAATGGCACTGCCGAAGCCAACACTGTAACAGGTACTGTTGTTAATAGCC
>CBDTUH010000178.1:0-6800 GCA_965363375.1 uncultured bacterium | reverse complement strand
TTGATGAGGTAAAAAAGATGGCTGAAAAATATTTAGAGCCCATCCCGGCGCAGCCGCAGCCCAAGCCCGTGCACCTGGTAGAAGTGCCGCAAAAAGGTGAGCGCCGCATCACAGTACAAAAGCAGGTAGCCACCCCTTACCTTAGTATAGGTTACCGTGTGCCCGAAGCCAAACACGAAGATTATTATGCGCTGGATATTTTAAGCTCTATCTTGTCTCGCGGCCGCTCCTCGCGCCTGTACAGCAGCCTGGTAGACAGCCAGCAGCTGGCTACAACTGTTTTTGCCAACTTCAATACCTCGTTTGATCCTACACTGTTTACCATTAACGCTGTGGCCAACAAGGCTGTAAAAGCGGAAGCTATTGAAGAAGCCATTTACAAAGAGCTGGAAAAAATACAAAAGGAAGGCGTTACCGAAAAAGAACTGCAGAAGGTAAAGAATGGGGTGATGATAGACCTGTACAATCAGCTGGAAACTATCAATGGTAAAAGCAACAACCTGGGTACCTACGAAGTGTACTTTGGCGATTACCGCAAAATGTTTGATGCACCAAAAGAATACAATAAAGTTACCATTGACGACATCAAGCGCGTAGCCAACACCTATTTTAAAAAATCAGCCCGCACAGTAGGTGTACTTAAAACCAATGTGGAGGAATAATTAATATGAAACGTCTTAAAAGTCTTTTAATACTGCTTGTAGCCATGGCGCTGCAACTGACGGCGCTGGCACAAAGCACACAGTTTAAGCTGCCCAAATACGAAAAGTTTACATTAAAGAACGGCCTTACGGTATACCTGATGGAGCAGCAAGAGGTGCCCATGATCAATGTATCGGTAATACTGCCGGCCGGCGCCATTTACGACGGGCAGCAATACGGCCTGGCATCGCTAACGGCAACCGCGCTGAAGCATGGCACTAAGAACATGAGTAAAAGTGAACTGGAAGAAGAGCTGGATTTTATTGGTGCTTCGCTGAATACGTATGCTTCTAAAGAATCGGCCGGGCTGAGCGCCAAGTTTGCATCTAAAGATGCCGACAAGGTGCTGAACATAGTAAAAGATGTGCTGGTGAGCCCGGTATTTGATGCCAAGGAATTTGAAAAAGAAAAGCAGCGCACACTGGTAGGGCTGGAGCAGGCCAAAGAAAGCCCCCGCTCGGTGATAGACGATTATTACAGCGGCATGTTGTATGCCGGTCACGTATATGCCAACCCGGTTTCGGGCCGCATCAGCACGGTAGGCAAGATAACCGTGGATGATGTAAAAAAGTTTTACAAAAACTTTTATATGCCCAACGGTGCCGCCATTGCGGTTGTGGGCAATTTTAAAACCAGTGATATGAAGGCCAGGCTAACATCGCTGTTAAGCAATTGGGGCAAAGGCACTGCGCCAACCGATGTAGCCAACAAGCCTATTAGCAACCCCACCGGTGCGCAGGTACTGCTGGTGAATAAAGACGATGCCCGCGAAACCACTTTTTACATTGGCGGCCCCGGCATTAAGCGCAGCAATCCGGACTTTGTTGCGGTGGAAGTAATCAACACCATTTTGGGTGGCCGCTTTACCTCGTGGCTGAATGATGAACTGCGTGTAAACACCGGCTTAACTTATGGCGCGCGCAGCAACTTTAGTCCGCTGAAAAATGCAGGTACTTTCCAGATATCAACATTTACCGCTACCAAAAATACCGAAGCGGCTATGGATAAAGCGCTTGAAGTATACAACCGCCTGCACAGCAAAGGCATTGATGAAGCTACATTGACATCAGCCAAAAATTACGTAAAAGGACAGTTTCCGCCACGGTACGAAACCTCAGGCCAGCTGGCTTCTTTACTTACACAAATGTTCTGGTATGGTTTTGACGAATCGTTCATCAACAATTTTCAAAAGTCAGTAGACGAGCTAACGGTAGATAAGGCCAAAGCCATTGTAACACAATATTTCCCGAAGAATAATTTACAGTTTGTGATGGTAGGCAAAGCAGAAGAAGTACGTAAAATTGCTGCTAAATACGGCAAGGTTACCGAGGTGCAGATAAAAGATGATGGCGCCATGAAAGCTTTTTAAAACGTCTCTTTTTCCTTTTAAAAAAACCCGCTGTTAAAGCGGGTTTTTTGATGCGCTATATTTCCTGCTATATCAGCATAAAGTTTCTAACTTCATATTAAAATCCTTTTTTATGTCATCCATCGCCGAATTCGAAGGGTCTGTGCCGCTCAATTACGACCGCTACCTGGGACCGCACCTGTTTGAGCCTTACGCGCACGACATCATTAAAAGAATGAGTGGCCTGCAACCAAAGAGCGTGCTGGAGATAGCTTGTGGCACTGGCCGGGTTACGCAGCATTTGGTAAATGAATTGCCTGCTGATGCACGGCTCTGGGCCACCGACCTGAATAAGGATATGCTGCAAATAGCGCAAAGCATAGTAAAGGCACCAAACCTAAAATGGCAGTTGGCCGATGCACAGCAGCTGCCTTTTGAGAATGAAACTTTTGACCTGGTGATTTGCCAGTTTGGTGTAATGTTTTTTCCCGACAAGGCGGGCGCTTTTGCCGAAGTGTACCGCGTGTTGCAACCGGGTGGCCGCTTTATTTTCAACACCTGGGATGCGGTGCCGTACAACGCCGCCTCCAACAGCACCCAAAATGCACTGAACGATTTTTTTAAAGGCGATGCGCCACAGTTTTTTCAAAAAGGGCCCTTTTCTTTTTTTGACCACGAAGAAATTAAAAGCCTGCTTGAAAATGCGGGCTTCAATATGGCAAAGCTAACGGTAGTGCAAAAGCAATCAGATGCCGCTGCCGCGAACGACCTGGTGAACGGTTTTGTGGATGGCTCGCCGCTGACCGGTTATTTAAAAGAACGTGGTGTAGATTTAGAAGCAGTAAAGAACCGCATCCGCGAAGAATTTGAATCTGATTTTATACTCGAAAAAACACCTATGACCATGCAGGCCATTGTGTGCGAAGTCATGAAATTGTAGAGCGTTTTAAAAGGAAAAGGAGACGTTTTGAAAGTCGGCAGACCTCAGTCAGCAGTCATCAGCGGGAACAGCCGACAAAGGTTAAAAGGGAAAAGAGACGTTTTGTAAACGTGAGACGAAAACATAAGAATTTAGTGATGCGTTTCATTAAAAGGAAATGGAGATGTTTGAGTACGACCAACTTTAATCATTAGATATTAGACTTTAACCCTAAAAGGAAAAAGAGACGTTTTCATTTCACCAATCTCATATTTAACTTATTCAATACCTAAAAGGAAAAAGAGACGTTTTACCCAAACCCAGGATGAAACTGCTCCAGCGTTTTGCGCAGGAATTCTCTGTCAAGGTGGGTGTAGATTTCTGTTGTTGTAATGCTTTCGTGGCCCAGCATTTCCTGCACGGCACGCAGGTCGGCACCGCCTTCTACCAGGTGCGTGGCAAATGAATGGCGGAATGTATGCGGCGAAATGTTCTTTTTTATCTCCGCTTTTTGAGCGAGGTCTTTTATGATTAAGAATATCATCACGCGTGTTAAGCGCTTGCCGCGGCGGTTGAGAAACAAAATGTCTTCTTCACCTTTTTGCACCGGTGTGTGCACGCGCACATGCTGCCGGTAAAGATTGATGTACTTGATGGCACTGCTGCCAATGGGCACCAGCCGTTCTTTATTGCCCTTGCCCACCACGCGAATAAAGCCTACATCAAAGTAAAGTTGCGACAGCTTTAAGTTCACCACTTCGCTCACGCGCAGGCCGCAGCTGTACAAGGTTTCCAGTATGGCTTTGTTGCGCTGCCCTTCGGGCGTGCTCAGGTCAATGGCATTAATGAGTGTTTCAATTTCTTCAAAAGCTAAGGTGTCGGGCAGTTGCCGCTTCAGCTTGGGCGCTTCCAGTAAAGTAGTAGGGTCGGTAGTGCTGATATCCTCCAGCAAACAAAATTTGTAAAAGGCGCGGATGCCGGAAATGATGCGTGCCTGAGAGGCCTGTGTCATGCCCAGTTCGGCCACCCACTGCACAAAACTTTGCAGGTCGCTCAACATTATCTGCGCCGGCGTTTTAGCTATGTTGTGCAGCACCAAAAACTGGGTCAGCTTTTCAATATCGGCCAGGTAGGCCTGTATGGAATTATTTGAGAGCGAGCGCTCCAGTTGCAGAAATGCTTTGAATCCTTTTTTATACGGTTCCCACATAGGAAATGAAAAACTAAAAATGTAAAATGAAAAAAAGAAAACGACTTAAGTCCTTAAACTGTTTCCGTTTTTAATTCTTCATTTTACATTTTTAATTTGATTTACAGGTTGATCTGTTTCTCCAGCGGCACATCTTTGCCATCTTTTTTCAGCAGCACAAAAATGCGGTTGCGGCTTACATTGATGGAGTCAATTACTTTGTGCACATCATTAAAGTTGATGTCATATTCTTCTTTAAAAGACATAATTTCTTCTTTGCCGGTGGTTACATCCATCACATAAATGGTGGAGTAATCGGCATAAGCGCGCAGGTCGTCAGGCACTACAAACTTTTTGTCAAAAGAATTGAGAGCGCTGGTGCGCTTACTGATGTTTTGCTTTTTGTTGAAAGGCAGTTTCAGCAAGTAACCGCGGCCGGTAACACAGTCGTTGAAAGTGACTACCGCAAATGAGGTGTCTTTAATAAAAACGCTTAAAGCATTTTTATTGATTCGCACGGTATTGTCCAGCATGTTAGGAATCTGCATCTGCCGGTTGGTCTCCAGTTGCTTGTGGCTCCAGGTAAGGGTATCTGCCAGGCAGTTCTTTTGCGAAATAGAAACAAAAGGCTCCAGTTTATGATCGCCTTTAAACATAAAAGTGTCGCTGTTGCAGGTAGTGTCGCAAAACAGTTGGGCCGTATCAGCACTGTTGTTGTTGCTGCAGCTGACAGCAATGGTAATAATGGTGGCTAAAAATAAAATAATGCGCATGGGTTCTTTTTTGGTAAAGGCAAAAATAGACTTTGTGGTATTAAAATGCTATTAGAAATGGGCAGGTTCTGCAACATCGTTTTTTTGGGAAGAATCACAGGTACACATCTTCAATAAAAAAATAATCGGCCACGCCATTTGGGCTGATGCTGATGGCAACAATATCGTACTGTACATGACGGTACTGCGGGTGGCGGTGTAAAAATTCGTCGGCAGCATTTAGCAAACGTCTGAATTTCCTTTTATCCACTGCATCTTCGGGCAAGCCAAAATTGTTGGAGGTTCGCAGCTTTACTTCCACAAAATGAAGCACGCCGTTTTTTAGTGCAATGATGTCAATTTCATAATAGGAGTGGCGCCAGTTGCGGTGCAATATTTCAAAACCTTTTTGCTGCAGGTAAGCGGCCGCATCTTCTTCGCCCTTTTTACCCCATGTTTGATGGCGGGCCATAGCTTATCTTTATCTCAAATTTAAAAGGAATGAGCATACAGCCCCTTATTTATAAATTGAAAGGAAAAGTGCAGCACTATGCCTGGGGTGGCTACAATGCCTTGCCTCAGCTGCTAAGCCAGGCCAACGAGAGCCATAAGCCTTTTGCCGAATACTGGCTGGGCGCGCACCCCCTGCACTCCTCAATGGTGGAAGTGGCTGGCGCAGAAAAGCCGCTGGCAGAACTGATAAATGAGGACAAGCAAGCTTATCTGGGTGAAAGGGTTTTAAGACGTTTTTCTTCTTTCCCTTTTTTGCTGAAGGTGCTGGATGTGCGGCAGATGCTTTCTATTCAGGTGCACCCCAGCAAGGCGGCGGCCGAAAGCGCCTTTGCAGCCGAAAACGAAGCCGGCCTGGCGGCAGATGCACCCAACCGAAATTATAAAGATGACAACCATAAGCCCGAGCTGATGGTGGCACTGAGCGATTTTTGGCTGCTGCATGGCTTTAAGCCGGAGCAGGATTTGAAAGAGCTTTTGTCATCAGAACCCGACTTTCAGTTTTTGCTACAAACATTTGAAGAAGGTGGTTATGAAGGCCTGTATAGCCGCGTGATGACGATGGAGCAAAGCGAAGTGAACGCCGTGCTGGAGCCGGTAATGAAGCGCATGATGCCCTTGTATAAAAACGGCGAGTTGCAAAAAGAGCATGAAGACTTTTGGGCTGCCCGTGCTGTAGATACTTTTTGTAAAGAGGGTAATTACGACCGTGGTATTTTCTCCATTTATTTTTTCAATCTGCTGCATCTCAAAAAGGGCCAAGGCATTTACCAGCCGGCTGGCTTGCCGCATGCCTATCTGGAAGGGCAGAATGTGGAAATAATGGCCAACAGCGATAATGTGCTGCGTGCAGGATTAACGGACAAGCATATTGATATTGAAGAACTGATGAAGCATGTGCAGTTTACGGAAACCGTGCCCAACATTTTAGGGGCAGACGAAAAGGAAAAGGAAACGGTTTATAAAAGTGCGGCGGAAGAATTTGAATTGAGCCGGCTGCAGCTGGAAAATGGTGCAGCGCAAAGCTGGCAAAGCAATGGCCCCGAAATAGTGTTGCTGCTAAAGGGAGCGGCTGATTTTACTGCCGGAGAAACTAGACTTACGCTGCAACAAGGAGAAGCGGCTTTTGTTGTACCGGATGCTGCCGTGGCGGCACAAGCAACTGCGCCGACCGTACTTTTCCGTGCGGTTGTCCCCAACGGTTGAAAAATGAAAGAGCGGAATACGGATTCTTACTTTATTTTTGCCACTCAAAATTGCTTTTTACATGAAATTGAATAAAACGCTTGTTTTTGCTTTTGTTTTAATGATTATAGCTGCATCGGTGTATCGCGTGTGGGATGGCCGCCCTTGGGGTTTTGTGCCGCAGATGGCGATTGC
>CBDTUH010000177.1:0-6832 GCA_965363375.1 uncultured bacterium | reverse complement strand
GTATGAAATCAGCACCTGGAACGGCTTTACGGTGAATAAAAAACTACGCCTGAACATGAGCGCCTCTTACCGGTATAATGTGTATGGCGCATTTGAAAAACAAAAGCGTTCCTTCCGCGACGGCGGGTCGTTTACATCTAATATGAACGGGCATTACAAATGGAGCGAATTGTACAACACTACGACCTCATTTACCTTCAACCGCTTTGCCAACCCGCAGGGCACTGCCCGCAGCAATATCAGCATGAACCTGGGTATGCAGGCCCGGTTGCTGGATAAAAAACTAACCCTTACCGCCAATGTAATTGACCCTTTTACGCAGCAGCAAAACCGCCGCTGGACCTATGGAAATAATTTTATTTTAGAAAACTTTAATACCACCAACACGCGCAACTACCGCATTACAATTAGCTACAATTTCAACAGCATGACCAGCAATAAAAAGGGCGCAGCCGGCCAAAAAGACCAGCTGCTAAATTTAATTAAACCCACACCCAAAGCTTAAGCCTGCTGCAGCTTCAGCTTTTTGGCCAGCCACGAATCTTTTACGGGGATGATCCAATCCTGCTCCAGCTGTTCTTTGTTTAATACAAGGTTGTTGAAGTAAAGCGTATCGCCATTGATAAAGCCATTTTCTAAAGCATAGGAAAGCTGGCTGAGCGGCAGCAGCTGCACTTTATCTTTTATTACAAACGCCAGGCTGGCTCGGTCAAAAAAGTCAACACCGTATTTAGCGCCCAGGCTTTTCATAAAATTCACCGAGCTGTCAGTGCTGCAGCCGCTAACCTGTGTAGCGGTTTCATCGGTCATCAGCACCACAAACTGTCCAAAAAATAAATTGCTGTAAGCCTGCACCGCTGCGCCATGCGCATGCCACTGGCTGCAAAACGTCTCTAATTCCTTTTCCATATTAAGCGCTTCTGCCAGTGTAAACAAGCGGCTGCTCTGGTACACCCACACGCGGCTTTTAGGTGAAAAAGTATCGGGTAACAATTGTTTATATTCCAGGTTCATGCCGTAAAATTAGCACTTCAGGCGTAAAAGGGTTTGTTAAGCCTACAAAAGGAAAAAGAGACGTTTTGTACAAAACGTCTCTTTTTCCTTTTAAGTTATTTTGTAAGAAATTCTAATCAAGAGAGGCAGCTACTAATTCAGCTACATCCAGCACCTGCACATCGCCTTCTTTTTCTGATGCCTTTACACCATCGGTGAGCATGGTATTGCAAAAAGGGCAGGCCGCAGCTACAATTGTGGAACCGGTGCTGATAGCTTCGTCGGCACGCTCCTGATTGATGCGCTTGGCGCCCGGTTCTTCTTCTTTAAACATATTGGAGCCACCGGCACCGCAGCAAAATCCTTTTTTTCCGCAGCGTTTCATTTCCACCAGTTCGGCATCCAGCGCTTCCAGCACTTTGCGCGGCGCTTCGTAAATACCATTGGCTCGGCCCAGGTAGCAGCTGTCGTGGTAGGTAATGCGCTTGCCCTTAAACGTATCGCTGTCTTTCAATTTTATTTTTCCGCTGTCAATCAACTCCTGCAAAAAAGTGGTGTGGTGCACCACATCATACTCGCCACCCAATACAGGATATTCATTTTTAAAAATATTGAAGCAGTGCGGGCAGGTGGTTACTATTTTTTTAATGCCATAGCCGTTCAGCACCTGTATGTTCTGGTAGGCCATCATCTGAAAAAGGAACTCGTTGCCGGCGCGGCGTGCGGGGTCGCCGGTGCACATTTCTTCTTTACCCAAAATAGCATAGTTGATGCCCACTTTATTTAAAATAGTGGCAAAGGCCTTGGTTATTTTTTGTGCGCGCTGGTCAAACGAGCCGGCGCAACCTACCCAAAAAAGTACTTCCGGTGTTTCGCCGGCAGCCATCATTTCGGCCATTGAACGTACATTCATTCGTCTTATAGTTTTAATTCCATGATGCAAAGAAAGCCACCAGCACGGCAATGGCCAGTATCAGCAGCACCAAAGTTAATCCACCTGCAATAATACCAATAATACCTTGTGTATTTGAATTTCCTTCCACCGATTTTATACCCAACACTAGTGCTACAATTGCGGCCGGTATGGCTACAAAACTTATATAGGGTATAAATAGCAGCACCAGGCTGCCCAGGCCCAATATCATGCTCCACTTGGCCCACCGTTTTTGCTTTTCGGTCATTTCGCCTTCGCCCAGCCAGCCCTTTTTTATAGCCTTGGCTACCAGCTTTTCTTTCCAGCGGGCGAAAAGGCCTGCACCCTTTTTCTTATGTGGTTTTTGATTATGTATGCCGACATCTGTAATTACAAATGAAGGCTGTGAAAGTGATGGCGCGGCCGCAGCATTTACATTTGCGGTAACAGCACCCAGCATGCAAAGCATTAAAAGGAAAAAGAGACGTTTTTTCACAAGTAGTAAGTTTTGTAAAATCAAGATAAGCAGCTTTTGCAAAGCAGCAAAACAGTTGCTATGAAATGTGGCCTCTTTATTTTTCAAAGCAGTAATTTTGCCCGCTATTTATGAAGAGAAACCGCATCTGGGATAAAATCAGCAATTGGGAGAACTGGCCGTTCATGCTACGGTACCTGCCCATTGGCCCGGCATGGGTGTGGTACATCATCCGTTCGGGTTCGGTTTGGTTTTTCACACCATCCAATCCTACCTTAACCTTTGGCGGTTTTGAGGGCGAAGCAAAAAAAGAAATGTACGAGCTGCTGCCGGAAGGTTCTTACCCCAAAACCATTTACATACAACCTTCGCAATCGTTTGAAGAAGTTAAACGGCTGGTAGCACAGCATGGGTTTCAGTATCCTTTTTGCGTAAAGCCTGATGTGGGCATGAAGGGACTGCTTTTCAGGAAACTGGATAGGGAAGAAGAACTGGAAGCGTACCACCGGCAAATGCCCGCGGAATATATTGTGCAGGAACTGGTGGATTACCCGCTGGAAGTAAGCGTATTTTATTACCGTTATCCTAATAAAAACAAAGGCGTTATTACAGGTTTTATACAAAAAGAACTGATGGAGGTAACCGGCAATGGTGTGAATACACTACTGCAGCTGATACAAAAACATCCTAAGGCGCGGCTACGCGAAACCGAAATGCGTACCAAGCATGCCGAACACCTGCACAAAACACTTACTTCCGGCGAAAAGTTTTACCTGTCCTACGCCGCCAACCTCAACCGCGGTGCCCGCTTTATTGACTTGGGCCACCTGGTAGACGAACAGCTGCACCAGCTTTTTGACAGCCTTAGTTTTAAAGGGCAGTTTTACTATGGCCGCTACGACATTAAGTGCGCCTCCATAGATGACCTGAAAAGGGGAAACAACTTTTCGATACTGGAATTTAACGGCAGCGGTGCCGAGCCCAACCATGTGTACAACGCCGGCCTTACGCTGCGGCAGGCGCATGCCATTATTTTAAAACACTGGGAGGCGCTGTACCGCATCTCTAAATACAACCACCAACAAGGCATACATTACTGGGGATTCTGGAAAGGCTGGCGCTTTTTAAAAAACGCCAAAAAGCATTTACAGCTGCTGGAGTCTTACGACACAAAAATTGGTTTATAACTTAAAAACAACAGCAATGGTATGGTAAGGCTGGCGCGCATATTGGTTACAGGCATGTTTATTTCCTTTCTGGGCTCGCTGCCGCTGGGCACCCTCAACATTGCCGCTATGCAGATATCCATTACAGATGGTCTGCGTCCTGCCTTTTATTTTGTAGCCGGCTGCCTCATCGTGGAGCTGGTGTATGTGCGCCTATCCTTGATTGCCATGGACTGGATCACAAGGCAGCAGCGCCTGTTTAAGATTCTGGAATGGGTAACATTGGTTATAGTAGTGGCGCTGGCGGTCTCTTCTTTTTATGCCGCATTCAATCCTTCTGTTGAAAAAAACGTGATCCTGAGCAGCACGCTGCACCGTTTTTGGCTGGGACTTTTTATGAGTGCGCTCAACCCGGTGCAGATTCCCTTTTGGTTCGGCTGGAGCACTGTACTGCTTACTAAAAAAATATTACTGCCAAAAAACGAACATTATAATTATTACATTATTGGCATAGGCATAGGCACCATGCTGGCTAACCTGGTGTTCATCTTTGGCGGAAAACTGATTGCCAGCAAGATCAATAATAGCCAATCAACACTCAATGCCATTATAGGCGGCATTTTTGCAGTTACGGCTTTGGTACAGATCTGGAAAATGCGGAACAAAAAAGATGTGCAGCACCGCCTCGATAATCCGGAAGAAGAAACCAAAGACTTTGAAGAAAAAGTAGAAGAGATCAACAATCCGGCTAAAGATTAAAAGGAAAAACAGACGTTTTGAGAACAAGAGCTTTCATGAAGTTTTCTTTTTTTAAAAGGAATAAAAGACGTTTGAAAGCCCGATTTCTTTATTAAAAATTTAAAAGGAAAAACAGACGTTTTAAAAAAATTATTAAAAGCAAAAAGGGATTTAAGACAATTTCAAAAACGTCTTAAATCCCTTTTACTATTTTGCGTCATTTTATTTTTTGCTTTTCTCGCCCGTGTAGGTTTTGCTGACAATGGACCATTTATCGCCGTTTTTCATCAATTGAAAATAATTCATATAGTCGCTGCCATAGCATGACTCCTGTGTCATCTCCACATTGGCAACATTGCCAGTATAATGTATATGTGTAATCACACAATTGTGCTGCTCACCGGTTTTAGCAGGCGCTTCCTGCCCGGCAACATAGGAATACAAACCTTCAATTTCGGTGGCCAATTCTTCATTTCCGGCCATACTGTACATCATAGCTTTTGGATGAAAAGCAGAACGCAACAGGTCCACATTTCCATTATGCAATCCATCAATATAAGCCTGCACGGTTTGCCGAATGGCACTCAATTCATTGTTTTGAGGTAAGTGTAGCATAAACAGTGGTTTTAGTGAGGGGAAAATACAGTCATAATAAATTTAATTAATATAAACTACATTTCAAAGTGGCTGAAACTAATAGCAAATAAAAAAGTCCGCCAGTGTGGCGGACCTTCTCTTTGTATCCCTCATAAAGCAGACTATTATTTATAAACAACAGCCGTAGCGGTTGCTTTTTCTGTTTTCTTCTCTATAGACTGCTCTTTTTTAATTTTCGCTGCTTCGTTATCAGAAAAACTTTTAGTGCCAAACATATCGGCCAGGGTAGGCGCAATAACCAGCGATACGATTGACATTAACTTGATCAGGATGTTCATTGATGGGCCGGAAGTATCTTTAAATGGATCACCTACAGTATCACCAGTTACAGATGCTTTGTGCGGGTCGGAACCTTTGTAGTATTTCTCACCATTGATGTCTACACCTTTTTCAAAGCTCTTTTTGGCATTATCCCAGGCGCCGCCGGCGTTGTTCTGGAACATACCCATCAACACGCCGCTTACCGTAGCACCAGCCAAAAAGCCGCCTAAAGCTTCGGGACCTAACAGGAAACCGATGATGATTGGTGATACAATAGCAATGGCACCGGGCAACATCATTTTTTTGATAGAGGCATCTGTTGAAATCGCCACGCATTTATCGTATTCCGGTTTGCCCGTACCTTCCATAATGCCCGGAATGGTACGGAACTGGCGGCGTACTTCTTCCACCATGGCCATGGCCGCTTCACCCACGGCACGAATGGCCAGTGAAGAAAAGATGAAAGGAATCATACCGCCCACAAACAGGGCGGCCAGCACATCAGCCTTATAAATATCGATACCTTCAATACCCGCCACACCTACAAACGCAGCAAATAAGGCCAGCGCCGTTAAGGCAGCAGAAGCAATGGCAAAACCTTTACCCGTAGCGGCGGTAGTGTTACCTACGGCATCCAGCGTATCGGTTTTTTCGCGAACTTCCTTCGGCAATTCGCTCATTTCGGCAATACCACCGGCGTTATCGGCAATAGGTCCAAATGCATCAATGGCCAGCTGCATAGCCGTAGTAGCCATCATACCGGCAGCGGCAATAGCCACACCATACAGACCCGCCATTTCGTAAGAACCCCAGATACCACCAGCCAGAACCAGAATAGGAAGGAACGTAGATTCCATACCTACGGCCAAACCACCAATAATGTTTGTTGCGTGACCAGTACCCGACTGGCGGATGATGGAATTTACCGGGCGTTTGCCCATTGCCGTATAATATTCCGTAATGATTGACATTAAGGTACCTACAACCAAACCAACGATAATGGCACCGAACACACCATTTTTAGTGAATTCAATATTTCTCAAACTCATGGTATCGGGCATCAGCCAGTTAACCAGGAAGTAAGACGCAATAGCGGTTAAAACAATAGAACCCCAGTTACCCATGTTGAGCGCGCGCTGTACCGCATCGGTACTTACACCGGCTTTATCAGATATGCGTACAAAGAAAGTACCAACAATCGATAATAAGATACCTACACCGGCAATCAGCATTGGAAGTAGAATAGGCGAGAAGCCTTCAAATTCATCAACCAATAAATTTCCATCCGTACCTGTTACTTCCTGTCCCAGTACAATGGTTGCCAACACGGTTGCTACATAAGAACCAAAAAGGTCGGCACCCATACCAGCTACATCGCCCACGTTATCGCCCACATTATCAGCAATGGTGGCGGGGTTTCGCGGGTCATCTTCCGGAATTCCGGCTTCTACCTTACCCACCAGGTCGGCACCTACGTCGGCAGCTTTGGTATAAATACCGCCACCCACGCGGGCAAACAGCGCAATACTTTCAGCACCCAGCGAAAAGCCCGTAAGCACTTCCACGGCGCGCAGCATATCGGTTGAGTTTACATCGGCATCAGGTGCAAAGTAAGCACGCAGGGCAATG
>CBDTUH010000176.1:0-6875 GCA_965363375.1 uncultured bacterium | reverse complement strand
AAGCTATGGCGATAAGCAGGGCCTGTTTGAAAAAGCCAAGGTAACCATCGAAGGTGACGACTTTAGAGAAGGCTTGAGCGCCGTTATTTCGGTAAAAGTACCCGAGCCGCAGTTTGAAGGGCAAACCAAAACCAAATTGGGTAACAACGAGGTGATGGGTATTGTGGATACCACGGTAAGCAAAGTAATTGAAGCCTACCTGGAAGAAAACCCGCGCGAAGCCAAAAACATCATTCAAAAAGTAATTCTGGCTGCGCAAGCCCGTGCCGCTGCGAAGAAAGCGCGCGAAATGGTGCAGCGTAAAAGCGTACTGAGCGGCGGTGGCCTGCCTGGTAAGCTGGCCGACTGCTCCGACCGCGACCCGGAAAAAACAGAACTGTACCTGGTGGAGGGTGACTCGGCCGGTGGTACTGCCAAGCAGGGCCGCGACAGAAGCTTCCAGGCGATTTTGCCATTAAGGGGTAAAATCCTGAACGTGGAAAAAGCCATGGAGCATAAAATTTACGAAAACGAAGAGATTCGCAATATGTACACGGCTTTGGGTGTTACCGTAGGTACTCCCGAAGACCCCAAGGCACTTAACCTGGCCAAGCTGCGCTACCACAAGCTAATCATCATGACCGATGCCGACGTGGATGGCAGCCACATTGCCACGCTGATTCTCACCTTTATTTACCGCTACATGAAGGAAATGGTAGAGCACGGTTATGTGTACATTGCGCAGCCGCCACTTTATTTGGTAAAAAAAGGAAAAGAGCAGGCTTACGCTTATAACGAAGACCAGCGCAAAATGCTGACCGAGCGCTTAGGCGGTGGTAAAGAAGACAGCGTACATATTCAACGCTACAAAGGTTTGGGAGAGATGAACGCCTCGCAGCTTTGGGAAACGACGATGAACCCGGACACGCGCACGTTGAAGCAGGTAACGATTGAAAGCATTGCCAATGCGGACAGCGTGTTCAGCATGCTGATGGGTGACGAAGTAGCGCCGCGCCGCGAGTTTATTGAAAGCCACGCCAAGTACGCGCGCATTGACGTTTAAACATACAAGATTGATAGAACAAAAAACCGGCTTTGAGGCCGGTTTTTTTGTTATGCAGCAAATATCCTATAATAAAAATCGAATGGTAAATGGGTAGCGGTACAATTTGTTGTCTGACGCTTTGATGGTATCTACCAGTATAAATTGCTATTCTTTCATTAACGTAAATAGAACAACTCATTAAAGAAGGGTTTTTATTTCGAACAAAATCAAAGGTCTGCATCTGAGAACAACGCATTGAATAAAGTAACTTGCCCTAATTCTTTATTTTTAGTTGAAACATCTGGAATTATCAGGTTATAATTACACTCAGCAAAAAGTGGATAATCATAATATTTTTTTAAAGTAAGTAAGATGATTTTTCCTTCCTTCTCGATTTCTACGAAAATTTCATTTATCTGTATATCAATTTCTCTAGTATATATAGCATTTCTATCAACTAAATGTTTCTTCACATAGTATGTATAGGCATTGGCAAGCAATGATATATGAAGAACAAATTCAAAAAGCAAATTGTCTTTATTAATGAAAATTATACATCTGTTTGAAGGTTCTGCATCACTCCTGTCTCTTACGTAGTCGTCACCAAAATAGTTTGCCAGTTCTTCAATAAACAACTGCCAATGTGTTCCGCGCACAGAAATAGCCTGTCTAAGTTCTTTGAATTCTTTCGTTTCATAATATTCTGTAGTAAATGAGGAAACATTTTTTGGATAGAACTTGTATATGGATTGGATTAAATCTTTCTGCATAATACAAATATGGCTTTAAAACCGTAAAGTCTTTGAACTATTGCTAATATTAATTAACATGGATTATTTGAGTAAGTAGCCGAAGTAGAACCAGTTTCACGGATATTCTGAATTTGCGTGGTAGTTCCAGGAATGTAAACTTTCATATAATTTGTGTACAGCTCCAGAAATTTTTGTTTATACAAACTGCTACCATTAGGTTGAGTCAAAACATTTTTTGGATTTTGACTATTATCAGAAGCATAGTCTGTTGCTGCTGCCGCAATTTCGCTTTGAGCATGGGAAGAGTACATTAAATGTAGACCACCTTGGCTATCATTACGTAACCATATATCCCCGCTTTGAACTAAATAATAAAAGTTTGAGTTTATATAAGACCAAGCAGTTCCCCAATTAACTACATCATTCGGAGCATAGGTCGTTACTCCAAAGGTTGTTCTGTAAGTCGCTTGTGAAGTTACATATGCTGCATTTATACCCCAAGTTTTGGCAATATTTGTTACTGAACCTGCCCCTTGAGATTGAAAATTGAATGAGCTCGCACAAATATAGATATCACTTAGTACCTGAGAAGGATTGCCGCCGCCTCCACCACCAGTATTACAAGTGTCATGGCAAGAAGTATAAAGATAATCCTCACTAATAATATCACCCGTGTCAGCATCGTAAGTTGTCCAATATCAATCAATACAGATGACTTCGCTGGCACCTCCCTCACACGGTAACAAGGCTTTTTGAATTGTAACGTCGGAGCTATTTTTTTTCCTAAAGTTTTCGCAACAAGCTTTTTCTTAATTTTCTTGTTTAAATTTCTGCTATTTGGATATAGGGTTTCTTCATAAAATAAGATACTATCCCTTTGAATAGAGAAAGAATTTAAATTCAAACTCTCTTCCAAAATTTGTTTTGAGATTATATAACAATAGTTATCAATTTTACCATTGCTATTTGCTTCAAAAAGCAAATACTTAAATATAGTAACTTTTTTTTCAGCATTACTTTTTAAAGACAGAAGGTATCGTGTTTTATTGTCGGCAGATTTAGTTATAACAAGCGGATTGGCTTTTTCAAACTCAGCTTGAAAAAATTTATTTTTTAAGGTTATAAAATTACTACTACGTTCGACTTTTTGAAAGCGCTCTTTACTACTTGAAATATCTTTAATTTCTAATTCTCTCCTACATGAAGAAGCTAAAAAAATCAAAAACACTGCTAATCAAAAACAGCAATTTGAATTTCATTACAGATAGTTTTGGTTTATAAAATATTATTATAAAAACAATTATATATGCAATGGCTAATATTATTTAAAAATTAAGCGACTTGCGTACATCATCACGCGCAAAAGAGGAGTTTATTGAAAGCCACGCCAAGTACGCGCGTATTGACGTTTAATTAAACAAAATTGATAGAACAAAAGACCGGCTCTAAAGCTGGTCTTTTTTATGCAGCAAAGGTTTACCCTACGATATAAAACGAATGGTAAATGGATAACGGTACAACTTATTATCCGACGCTTTGATGGCGGCTACAATTACCAGCACCAGTTGCAGCAGCCCCAACAATGGCAATATGATGATGCCAATCAGCAAAAACATCAGCAAAAAACCAATGCAGTAGGCAATGGCCATTGTTATCTGGAAGTTGAGCGATTCTTTGGCGTGATCGCGCACAAAAGGCGATTCATCTTTTTTTACCAGGTAAATCACCAGCGGCCCGATAAAGCTGGAAAACAGCGTAATAACATGCGACAAAACCGCCAGCAGCCGTTCGTTCTCGGTAACAGTACCAAAAGGTGTTTGGGTGCTGCCCAAATAGGATGGTTCCATAATAAAATCGTTTCCATTAAAATACCAATTTTTATTCATATAAGTCACACTCGCCGGCAACCAAAAAAGCAAAACGTCTCTTTTTCCTTTTAAACAACTGCACTATCCTGTTGCAATACAATACAATGGAAAAACCTCCTGCCAAAAAATAAAATTTAGTTAGCGCCCTAATTTTTAATTTACAGCAATGCAATCTAAACCTCTGTTTTTGCTTTTACTTTTATTTGTCACTAGTGTTGCTTACAGCCAGGTACAGTTGAAGGGCGTTATTGTAAATGCTGAAACCGGGGCGCCTGTGCCTGCCGCCAGCCTTTTTTTAAGCAACACTTCTACCGGCACCACGGCGGCTGCTGATGGCAGTTTCACTTTGCAGTTGCCCGCCGGCCGTTACGACCTGGTGGTGTCTTCCATTGGCTACCAAACGCACACGCAAAACATTAGCAGCAGCGCCGTAACCGAAGCCATTACCATCAGGCTGCAGCCCCGCGCGCAGGAACTGGAAACCGTGGTAGTAGAACCTTTTGAAAAAGGAGGCTGGGAAAAATGGGGCCGCTTTTTTACCGAAAACTTTATTGGTCACTCCGAGCTGGCGCAGCAATGCATAATTAAAAATCCGGACGTCATCAAGTTCAGGCATAACAAAAAAGAAAACAAATTAACAGTAGTGGCGCTGGAGCCGATTGTGATTGAGAACCGCTCGCTGGGCTACCATGTTACCTACCAGATGGAAGGGTTCAGCTACGATTTTAAAACCCACTTTCTGCTGTACCAGGGCTATCCTTTTTTTCAACCCATGAAAGGAAACGCAGCCAGGCAGCGGCGCTGGGCAGCCAGGCGCAAAGAAGTGTACGAAGGTTCGCTGATGCATTTTATGCGCAGCCTGTACCGCAATACGCTGGCCCCTGAAGGCTTTCAGCTGCATGCTGTTGAAAAAATACCGAATAGGGAAAAGCAACGGGTTAAGGAAGCTAAGAAAATGTATACGCAGCGCACCTTCAACAGCAATGGCAGTGTAACGCTTGCCGACAACACGCCGGCCGACAGCGCTGGCTACTACAACCGCATACTGGCGCAGGAAGATGTGTATGATAAAATAAGCCGCCACCAGCTTACCGGCGACAGCATTGCCTATGCCGTAAACCAGGCTACCGCGGGATTTTCTTTCGACAATTACCTGCTGGTGATTTACACCAAAAAAACAGCACCAGCTGCTTATGTAAAACAATTTCCCAAAAGCGGAACGGCCATGGCATCGCAACTAACGCTGATAAATGGAAGAGAAGTGGAAGTGCTGGCTAATGGCAGCTTTTACAGCCCGGTAGACCTAATGAGCCAGGGCTTCTGGGCCTGGTCGGAAAAAATGGCCACCATGCTGCCTTTTGATTATGTACCGCAAAAGGAAAAATAAACGTTTTGAGAATAATGAAAAATAAAAAAATGTAAAAAGCATAATTGACAGATTTTAAAAAAAGAACCATGTAATACTGATAGGCCATTAAATGGAAACCTATTGCTATTCTATTGATTCTTGCTGAAGAAAAGTTTGAAACTTAAAACGTCTATTTTTCCTTTTAGATATTACACCTACCACTCAACGCTTTTTTAACATTGCAAAAACAGCGCAGCTCTTATATTTAAAACACTTTTTTTAAAGCATTTTTTTCATTGCATGCACATTAAACGAGGCTTATCCTTACTACTGCTTATGGTGTTTGTGCTGATGCTATCGATTGCTGCATCAGCTCAAAACGATCAGGCCTTTGATACAACTGGTAATAATATTGAAAAAGCTAACTGTTCGGAGGTAGTGTTCAGAGGCCAGGGATTTATGGACGGGCCTACGGCACGTGTTAGAGCAAACGGCGCAGCCTGGTATCAGCAAAAGCTCGATCTTTCCCAGCCTTTCGACCTCGGTTTTTTTATACAGGCTTCTAACCTGGCAGCGCCGGGCGCTGATGAATTTTTAGATGGATTCAGTTTTGTGCTGCAGTCTGTAAACAACCGCAGCACAGGCACAGGCGCCAATGGTATGGGCTTTGGCGGCATAGCCCCCTCGGTAGCCGTTTCGTTTGATATGAAAAAGGATTCTATTGATGCAGACCCCGATTATGAACACATCAGCATTCAGGCCAATGGCAGCACTAACCACAACGGACAGACACTTGCACCGCCGGTAAACATTTCGGGTTTTATCAAAAATATTGCAGGCCCCACATCGCCCGAGCCATTGTATGTGCTGCAGACTTATTGTAGAATTGTTTGGAACCCCGTAACAAAAAACCTGACGGTATATTTTGACAATACACCAATAATCACTACCACCTACGATCTGGCAGCGCAAATTTTTAATAATAACACAGAAGTTACCTGGGGCTTTACCTGTTCGCAAACATTTGCCACATATGCACCGGGAGGTTCAGCCGGTTTTCGCTTACCGATTGTTCGTTTTTATTTTGGTCAAATCAAACCTGCATATGTAACAGACGTAAAGTTAGATACCTGTTATGGCAAGCCAATCAAGTTTGCTGATAATTCAACTTACGATCGAAATGATATTGTAAACAGCGTGGATGTTGCCCGCTATTACTGGGACTTTGGCAATGGCAACACTTCAACAGATCGCTATCCGCCGCCCCAGCAATATCCTGGCCCCGGCAGTTACAACCTTAAGTTTACAGTAACCAATCAAATTGGCTGCACGGTTGATACGCTTGAAAAAACAATTCAACTTGGCTCTAAGCCCATACCTGATTTTGACATAAAAGGATTCTGCGAAAACAACCCAACCTTTTTAACCGACCAATCAACCTATGAAACAGGACGCCCATATCGTTATTTCTGGAACATTGACGGCACTATGAGTGAAGATGAAAACCCTGTTGCATTCTTTTCGGGTGCCGGAGCCAAACAAGTTTCGCTGCGCGTTTTTTCCACTTTGGGTTGCCTTTCAGATGCGGTACAAAAAACAGTTGAGATACAGGAAAGTCCTAAAGCAGATTTTACTTTTTTGCAAGACTGCTTTGGAAACGTAACATACAACAGCCATATCACCAATGGTGTAAAAGGTGCCGTTTGGCAATGGCAGTTTGGCGATGGCAACTCGGCCAGCATACAGCACCCGCAACACACATTTGCTATAAACGACACATTTAATACGCGTTTGGTAATTACTTCTGACATCGGTTGCCGCTCAGACACCATCGTTAAACCAATAGCTGTGTATAAAGTGTACGCCCATGCAGGCAGAGATAC
>CBDTUH010000175.1:0-6888 GCA_965363375.1 uncultured bacterium | reverse complement strand
TGGAAGAAAGTTGAAAAATTATTGCCGTAAAAAATCATAGTTGTGCATCAGCCACCACTGTTAGCAGCTGGTTTTTATCTCAAGCCGCTTGTCTAATTCTATCATTAATTAATTGTGTTATTTCATTCCCCAACTTTATCGCTTGGTCGGCATGTGAATTGTCCATTTGAAATTTCAGAATAGTTATTTCCTTGTTTGCATCTTTAAGATAATGAGAAACAATAATGAAATCAGAATCTAATGCTCCTATTCTTCTGATTTTCATTTTTTCTGTTTTCATTTTTACTCTCAAACTTCTGCTAAGAGGGATTACTGTCCGCTTTAGGTTATGTCGAAATATGATTTCTGCGTCTGTAATTTTTAGTCTGTCAACAACTTGTCGAATAAGTGTCAAGAATGCTAATACTATAAAAAAAAGTCCAATTGTAATCCCTAATAGCTTTGATGTTGTGTCTGACGACTTAATAAAAGGTGCAATACTTAGGAAGCAGCCTCCAAAGAAAAAGAACAGAACACCCCAAATTGATTTATCGTCTATACTAAGTTTGTGTTTTATGTCGATATGGTTGTTGTCAAACGTAATCTTTAGGCTGACTTGGTCTGCAATATCTAATATGTCATTGATTGTTGTCAATTATTAATCTTGGTGATTAGAGTTCTGTAAACTTGCTGCTAACGGAAAAGGGCTTGCCGAAGTACAGGACTTGGCATTCCTACCGTTGATAAGTGTTGTAAAGTAAACGATTTGTTCTATCGTTTCAAAGTGGATCTTCTGCCTGTATTTTGGCAAGACTTTGTTGTGCGTTCGTGCTTCATTGTAAACGCTCCTCCAAGTTTGTGTAAGTTCCCTTCTGTTTACCATCCATTGAACTAATCGTCATTTCGTAAAATTGTTTGTTCAGTCTTTTTACAAGAGCTTTTGGAGCGCTATTGTAATAGATAGTGTCCTGGTGAAGCTGAAACAAACCCGTGCCGTCAAATGAAACAAAATCGCCTTCTCCAATTTTGAAGCCGCTGTCATAAGACCACGTTTTTTCTTTTACATATTGTAAATCAGGAGAAGTCACATGGCTTAAGCCGATGAAGTAAAGAGATGTAAGTGAATTTATGAAAACAAACCCCAGTATGAGTAGACCACTAATAATAACAATTACAATCTTCGTTTTATTTCTCATGAGCACTTAGAATATCAAACTTTCGCATGACGCATCTACACCTAAATATACGAACATCCTTGCCACAAAAAGAAGTAGTTTACAATAACTTATGGTGCAAACCTACTGCTTGTATGAACCTTCACTAGTTATAACTTGTGATAGGAAACAAAACGTCTGTTTTCCCTTTCAAATCTTATTGCATATCTGCTTAATAAGCTCCAGCTTTCCCCCTTTTTCATCCCAACAAAAAAACACCGCTTGCGCAGTGCTTTTATGAAAACGTCTCTTTTCCCTTTTAAAATTAAGAGAACATCTCACGCATCTTATCGAAAAAGTTCTTCTGGTTTTTTTCCGGAACGGGCTTAAAGTTGGGCGAGTGGCTTAATTTTTCCAGCATCGTTTTTTCTTCCGAGCTCAGGTTTTGCGGCGTCCATACATTGATGTGCACCAGCTGATCACCTTTTTCGTAAGAATTTACCGCCGGGAAGCCCTTGCCTTTTAACCGGAACACTTTGCCGCTTTGGGTGCCGGGTGGCACTTTTATTTTGGCGCGGCCGTCAATAGTAGGCACTTCTACAGAAGTTCCGAAAGCGGCCTCTGGGAAGGAGATGTGCAACTCGTAAGCCACGTTCAGCCCTTCGCGCACCAGCTCCTTGTGCGGTTCTTCTTCAATCAATATTACCAGGTCGCCGGCCATTCCGCCGCGCTCGCCGGCATTACCACGGCCGCTAATATTAAGTTGCATGCCCTCTTGCACACCGGCCGGAATGTCGATAGTAACGGTTTCCTCGCCATACACGCGGCCGTCGCCTTTACAGCTGCCGCACTTGGCCGTAACGGTGCTGCCTTCGCCATTGCAGGTAGGGCAGGTGGTTACGGTTTGCATCTGACCCAGAAAGGTGCTGGTTACTTTGCGTACCTGGCCGCTGCCGCCACAGGTGCCACAGGTTTGCACGCTGTTTTTGTCTTTGGCGCCGCTGCCGTTACAGGCGGTACAGCCTACATATTTTTTTACCTTAATGTTTTTGGTAACGCCTTTGGCTATTTCTTCAAAAGTGAGTTTGAGCTTGATACGCAGGTTGGAACCGCGGGTGCCGCGTGCCCGGCGCTGACCGCCGCCGCCACCACCGCGTCCGCCCTGTCCGCCAAAAAAGGAGCCGAAAATATCTTCGCCAAAGATGTCGCCAAACTGGCTAAAGATGTCTTCCATGTTGGAGGCGCCGCCACCAAAGCCGCGGCCGTTGCCGCTAACGCCGGCGTGGCCGTAACGGTCGTATTGGCCACGCTTTTCGCTATCGCTCAGCACCTCGTAGGCTTCAGCGGCTTCTTTAAATTTTTCTTCGGCAACCTTGTCGCCGGGGTTACGGTCGGGGTGGTACTGCATGGCCACTTTGCGGTAGGCTTTCTTTACTTCGTCGGCCGAGGCACTTTTGCCCACACCCAGTATTTCGTAATAATCTCTTTTCGTCATTGTACTCATTGAAGATGGTGTATGAAAGTTTAAAAGGGTTTTTAAGAGGTTTTAAACTGTTCGTTGGTTTTTCAGAGGTTTAATAATGGCTTAGCGGCCCACCACTACTTTGGCGTAGCGGATAATTTTATCGTTCAGGTAATAACCTTTGTGTATTTCGTCTACCACTTTACCTTTCATGTCGGGGCCAGCCTCTATTTCGGTTACGGCTTCGTGCAAGTCGGCGTTAAATTCTTTGCCTTTGGCATCCATGGGTTTCAGGCCTTTGGCCATCAGGCTGTTGCGCAGCTTGTTAAACACCAGGTGTATGCCTTCTTTTATTTTAGACAGGTCGTCAGCGCCTTCCATGCTTTTTTCGGCACGCTCGCTGTCGTCCAGCACATCCAGCAGGTCGGTAATCACGTCTTTACCGGCAGTTTGTATCAGCTCCATCCGCTCTTTGGCGTTGCGGCGCTTAAAGTTTTCAAACTCGGCTACCTGGCGCAGGTATTTATCGTTCAGCTCGTCTATTTGTGCTTTCAGCTTTTCAATTTCGCCCTCTTCGGCTACGGGCTCGTTCAGGTTTTGGGTACCGGCAATGTTTTCATCGGTATTCATGTCCACCGTTTCGGGCTGTTCCGTTTGTGCCTGCTGATTTTCTTTAAAGTCCTGTGTGTTCATATTTCAAAACAAAATTGGGTGCAAAGGTACGGTTGACAACAATATTGCCAACCGTTCGGAAGGGGACAAAATGTCGCCAAATGCTTTATTTGTAGTGCTTTTAACATCCGTGCTGCCCTTATTTCATAAGTTTGCCGCCTGTTTATGCAAAAAGTTCATTTAAAAAGAAAAATCGCCGCCCGCGTGGCCAATGGTCACCCCTGGATATTTGCCAATGAAGTAGAAAAAGTAGACGGCACGCCCGAGCCTGGTGCCATTGTGGAAGTGCTGTACAGCGATGGCAAGTTTTGTGGCAAAGGGTACTATAATGCCGCCTCGCAAATAATGGTGCGCCTGCTGACGCGCGACCGAAAAGTGGAAATAGACGATGCGTTTTTTATGCGCAAAATTGAAGAATGCTGGCGCTACAAGCAGCAGTTGGGCTATGCCGAAAACTGCCGCCTGGTGTTTGGCGAGGCCGACGGCCTGCCGCAACTGATTATTGATAAGTTTGGGGATTACTTTGTTATTCAAACGCTGGCGCTGGGTATGGATATGTGGAAAGGCGCTATTGTAAAAGCGTTGGAAACCATTTTTAATCCCAAGGGCATTTACGAGCGTAATGATGTGCCCGTGCGCGAATTGGAAGGTTTGCCGCAGCACAAAGGTTTTTTGAGCGAACCGTTTGATACAAAAATTATCATTAATGAAAACGGCCTCAAATTTCATGTGGATATTGAGGCCGGCCAGAAGACCGGCTACTTTTTGGACCAGCAAGACAACCGCCGCGCCATTCAGCATATTGTAAAAGGAGCCGATGTGCTGGGTGCTTTTACCTATACCGGAACCTTTGAAATACATGCGGCGCACTACGGTGCCAAATCGGTTTTAGGGCTTGATATTTCGCAGAATGCGGTAGACCAGGCTAACAGAAATGCCGCTTTAAATGGATTAGAAAAGGTAGTGAAATTTGAAGCCGCCAATGCATTTGACCTTTTAAAGCAATGGGCCAAAGAAGGCGAAAAAAAGTGGGACGTGGTAATGCTGGACCCTCCGGCCTTTACAAAAAGCCGCGCCAATATTCAAAAGGCCATTACGGGTTATAAAGAAATCAATTTGCGCGGTATGAAGTTGGTGAAGCCGGGTGGTTTCCTGGTTACTTCTTCCTGCACCAACCTGGTAGGGCCCGAGTTGTTTTTGCAAACCATTGCCATGGCCGCCAAAGATGCGCGCCGCACTATAAGGCAGGTTACGTTTCAAACCCAGTCTTCCGACCATCCTATTATTTGGGGAATGGAAAATACGCACTACCTGAAGTTTCTGATTGTGCAGGTGATTTAGTTGTCAATGGTGAATCGTCAATAAAAAAACGTCTCATTTTCCTTTTAAGCTTTCACACTTTTAAAAGGAAAATGAGACGTTTTCAATTTAGTATTTAAACAAAAAGGTCAACACTCTAAAGTATTGACAATTCACTATTGACCATTCACAAACTCGCTACTTGGAAACCTGGAACTTGCCCGATTCGATGATCTTGCCGCTGCGGTCGCGCAGCTGATAAATATATACACCGCGGGTAAACTCCGACAGGTTAAGCTTGGTACTGGCATTAATGTTATTGGCCTCGTACATTTTCTTTCCTAAAAAGCTATATACCTGAATAGAATAACCTTTTTCGTACCCTTTTTGAAAATCAAAAGTTACCACCGAGGTGGCCGGGTTGGGGTAAAAGCGCAAAATAGGATCTGCAGCAAAAGAGCCCTCCGCGCGGGCGGGTGCAAAAACGGCTGTAAACAGAATAATGGATAATATGGGTAAAAGTCTCTTCAACGTAACAAATTTACTTTTATTATGGTAAAATAAAGAGTTTTTTTAATCAGTACAAAGCTTTTGCCGAAAATTACCCAAACTCATGCATCGGCTGTTATTTAAGCGGCCTGAAGTGCTTTTTGAATGGCCGAAAAATCGGGCTGCTCGCCTGCGTTTTCCAGAACTTCTGAATAAACCAAGGCACCTTCTTCATCTATAACAAAAGCCGCGCGCTTACTAACACCGTGCATGCCAAAGGCAAACGTATCGTACAAACATTTATAGGCCTTGGATGCCGTTTTATTAAAATCGCTTAATAAAGGAAAGTTAAGGTTCTGTTCTTCTTTGTACCGCGCCAGGGTAAAAGGCGAGTCTACCGAAATGCCGAAAACTTTTGCGTTAAGGCCTTCATACATTTTTAAATTATCGCGCACGCTGCACAGTTCGGCAGTGCATACAGAGGTAAAGGCGGCGGGGAAAAAAAGCAACACTACTTTGCTGCCCCGGTGGTCGGATAGTTTTACTTCGTTTTTATCGCTGCTATAAAGGTTAAAATCGGGCGCTGCCTGCGCGGTTTGTAATGCCATATAACGTCTGTTTTTTCTTTTAAGGAATGACAGGTAACAAATATGAAGCCTCAATTGTTGTATAGCCAAAATCTATCAGCCATAGAATAAAACGATGCGACAAAAGCGCCTTGCCCAAGCGTTTGTGTTTTTATTTGCTGTAAATTACGTGTCGTGTAAAAAGAGGTCTTTTCTTTTTACAAAAAATCTTTCATACCCAATCCTGCCTTGTTAAAACGCTCTCTTAAAAGGAAAACCAGACGTTTTTAAAATACAGAAAACATCACTTTTAATAATTGAAGATTATGAATAAAGAAAATGGAAACCAGCAACCAACCAATGGTAAAGAGGCTGCCCAGGGTGCTAACATTTTAACCACACGGCAGGGCCACCCGGTATACGACAACCAGAACCTGCGCACCGTAGGCAACCGCGGCCCGGCCACCATGGAGAACTACCAGTTTTTGGAAAAAATGTCGCACTTTGACAGGGAGCGCGTGCCCGAGCGCGTAGTGCATGCCCGCGGCGCCGGTGCCCACGGTTACTTTGAAGCCTATGGAACAGTGGGCAACGAACCCATTTCAAAATATACCCGCGCCAAGCTGTTCCAGGAAAAGGGGGCACAGACGCCGGTGTTTGTACGCTTTTCTACGGTGATACATGGCCTGCACTCGCCCGAAACCCTGCGCGACCCGCGTGGCTTTGCCGTTAAATTTTATACGGAAGAGGGAAACTGGGATCTGGTGGGCAACAACCTTAAAATATTTTTTATCAGGGATGCTATTAAATTCCCCGATTTTATCCATTCCTTCAAGCCCGACCCTATTACCAATATTCAGGATGGGCAGCGCCAGTTCGATTTTATATCCAACACGCCCGAGGCCATGCACATGATCACCTTTTTGTTTTCGCCCTGGGGCATACCGGCCAATTACCGGCAAATGCAGGGGAGCGGCGTAAACACGTATAAATGGGTGAATGAAGCCGGCGAGGCCGTGCTGGTAAAATACCACTGGGAACCGAAGCAAGGCATTAAAAACCTAACCACCGCCATGGCGCAGGAAATACAAGGCAAAAACTTTAATCACGCTACGCAGGACCTCTACGAGCACATTGCCCGCGGCGAATACCCCGAGTGGGAACTGTGCGTGCAAATAATGAGCGACGACGAACATCCCGAACTGGATTTTGACCCGCTGGACGATACAAAGCTGTGGCCTGTGGACCAATTCCCGTTTTTGCCGGT
>CBDTUH010000174.1:0-7025 GCA_965363375.1 uncultured bacterium | reverse complement strand
TGCGGCACGGCACCCGGCACGCGCAGCAGCGCGGCCGCGCGCTGCGTCCAGAGATCATGCGCGCGGTAATGCCCGGAATAGGCAGCCACCGCCTCCTGCGGCATACTGGCCTGGCAAGAGAAGTTTGGCGCTACTAAGTAAGATGACAGAGGACGGTTGACAGTCTTTTCAGAACGTCTCTTTTTCCTTTTAAAATATATGTGAGAAAAAATACCGCCAGGCACTGTCATGCTGAACTTGTTTCAGCATCTGCATTTTAAATAGGAAAATTTTCAGATTGAGGGAACGATAAGGTTTTGGCTAAAACGTCTCTTTTTCCTTTTACATAATATTAAAAAAAGCCGGAAGCAGTTGCTTCCGGCTTTTATGTTTCGTTTTCTGCAGGGTTATAATTTGATATTAATACCCGCCATCCAGTTGGTGCCGGCCATAGGGTAGTAGTAATTTTCGGTAGCCAGCGCACCTGCATAATAATAGCTGAACGTGTAGCCGTTGGGCTCGTACAGTTTGTTGAACACATTGTTCACTTGCGCAATCAGGCTGATGGCTTTTATTTTTTTAAAGTCGAAAGAATAAATGGCGCGCACATCCTGCGTGTAATAAGCTCTCAGTTTGCGGGCATCGTTGCTGGTGTTATCGAGGTACTGGCTGCCTACATATTTACCCAGCAAACTGATTTCTAAAGGTTGTGCAGGCTTTAGTGTGAGCGTAGCGCCACCAACTGCGTCCGGCGAAAATGAAATGTCAGTTTCTTTATAAAAATGCACCTGCTGGCCAGTAAAATTAAAATCGGCATCGTACTGATCAATATATTCTGTAAAATCTTTGATGCGGTTGCGGCTGAGGGCCAGGTTGGCATCCAGGCGTGCCCAGGTGGCCAGGTTTAATCCGGCCTGCAGCTCAATGCCGGCACGGTAGCTTTTGGCAATGTTGGTACGGGCATAGGCACCCACATCATTTATTTTACCGGTAAGCACCAGCTGGTCTTTGTAGTTCATGTAATAGAGTGTGGCGCCCCAACTCATACGGCTGCCTTTGCCTTCTACACCCAACTCAATATCGTGTAATTGCTCAGGCCTTGGCAGCTCGGCGGTGCCGGCTTCAAAATCGTCGCGGTTCGGCTCTTTGTTGGCTACACTGTAAGATGCATAGGCCATAATATTGTCCTTTGTATAACTGATGCCCGCCTTTGGATTAAAGAAGGTATAGCTTTCATCTATTTTCAAAGAAGGATTGTCTCTAAAGCCATCGGCCCGGTAGCCAATGTGGCGCAGCTGCAGGTCGGTAAACAGGCTCAGGCCCGGAGCCAATGTTTGCTGCCATTTACCATATACATTCCAGTCGTTTTTATTGGCATCGTTATCGTACCAGCGGCCATTGCCTGTAAAGCCTTTGTCGGCCCAGATAACGGTACCCAAATGGCTGCCCACATAATTGCTTACCGAACCGCCAAAGGTCAATTGGGTTTTAGGCGACTGATGCTGAAGTGAGAAAATGGTACCGTAAAAATCATTATCCAGCCACAACTGCCGCACCAGGTCGGTGCGTGTAACGTCGGCTTCAGGGCTGCTGATGTTATAATCAGCATACTTACGGTCGGCTTTGTATTGCTGGTAATAGCCTTTGCCTTTTACATAGAAAACCCCAGTGTTAAACACCAGCGAAGGCGAAAGCTTGTGGTCGAAAAAAAGCTGGTAATGCGTTTGGTTGTAATTGTCGGTTTCGTCATCGTAAGGTTCACCCGGGCGCTCGGTGCCGGCGGAGTTATAGGTACGGTTGTTTTTGAGGTCGTCGGCTGAAATGCCGTTCCAGGCCTGGTAGGTTTCTTCGCTGCCCCCAAATACATTCAGCCTTAATGAAGATTTATTGCCTAAATAAGCACCGGAAACATAAAAAGCTTTCAAGTCGCTGCGGGCACGGTCTACATAGCCATCGGAAGAGATGCGCGAAAGGCGGGCATCTACGGTAAACTTATCTGCCAGCAAACCCGTTCCGGCGCGCAGCGTGTTTTTTAGCGTATTGAAAGAACCAAAGGAGTTGGCCAGTTCCACATAACTTTTTTTAGCCACTTCATTGGTACTTAAGTTAATGGTGGCGCCAAAAGCACCGGGACCGTTGGAAGAAGTACCCACGCCACGTTGAATCTGGATAGAGTTGGCGGAAGAAGTAAAGTCGGGCAGGTTTACAAAAAAAGTTCCGCCGCTTTCCGCATCGTTAAAAGGAACACCATTGAGCGTAACATTTATTCTTGTAGCGTCTGTGCCGCGGATGCGGATGCCCGTGTAGCCCACGCCATTGCCGGCATCAGAATTTACAACAACCGATGGTGTGCGGTTCAGCACAAAAGGCAGGTCTTGCCCCAGGTTTTCCTTTTCAATACCGGCACGGGTAAGGTTGGTTTTGGTAAAAGGGGCGGTGCTGCCGGCGCGTATGGCCCGCACCTCTACGGGTGTGAGGTCCAGCGTGTCTTCCTGGGCGTGTAACAAAGGGCCGGCTAAGAGGGGCCAGAACAAAAAAGCAATCCTTTTCATTTTAATTTTTTGGTTTTAAAAAATGAAAGGGAAATGCAGCAAAAGAGAAGGAGTGCAAATAAAATTAGTCAGCCTTCCCTGCGCAGGCATTACCCTGATCAGGTTCTACGGGTATGATCTCAGCCTTTCGGCACCCCGGGATCTCTAAATCGGCCCAAAAGTATAAAAACTTTTTTTTGCTGCACTGTAACTTTTAAAAAGATGTAGAGTATCACTATAAACAACCTTTCTAACCACTTATACTGATAAAGAATGAAAAAGCTGCTTCTTTTTACCTTTTTTGCCCTGGCTGCCGTTGCCCTGAACGCCCAGAAAACCGTGTACGATGCCAATGCTGAAGCCCGTGCCGTAGGCTCGTTTAGTGCCATCCAGCTTTCCAATGCCTTTAATGTTGTAATCACCCAGGGCGCTGAAGAAGGTATTGCGGTAAGCGCTTCCGATGCCTCTGAAACACAATATATTAAAACCAAAGTGGAAGGCGGTGTACTGAAGATTTGGTACGACAACAATAAAAGATGGACTAAAAACACCAAGCTGCGCGCCTACATTTCGGTAAAAACCCTGGAAGCCATTAAGGCCAGCGGTGCCTGTGATGTAAAAATTGAAGGAACCCTGAACGCACAGAACCTGCGTATTGAACTTAGCGGCGCCTCCGATATAAGCGGCAAGCTCAACGTAAGCGGAAATTTAAAAGTTGATTTAAACGGCGCCTCCGACCTTACCATTAGCGGCATGGCCGATAACATGAGTGTAGATGCCAACGGCGCCAGCGAAGTAAAAGCCTATGAATTTGCCGTGAGCAACTGCAGCATAGAAGCCAGCGGCGCCAGCAGCGTGCAGGTAACAGTAGATAAAGAACTCTCCGCCGAGCTGAGCGGCGCCAGCAGCGTGCGCTACAAAGGAACGGCCGTTATAAAAGAAATCAAAACCAGCGGTGCCAGCAGCATCGCCCGCAAATCATAGTTTTTTTCTCATGTGGATGTGTAAAAAAGCCCGGCTTGCCGGGCTTTTTTTTTATGTGATTCTAAAACGTCTGTTTTTTCTTTTAAAGTTCATGGTTCATGGCAAACATCCTGAATCAAAACGTCTCTTTTTCCTTTTTTCATAATTCTCAGTATTTTATTCCGTTTAAATACGTCTCTTTTTCCTTTTGACTTACTTATAAACCTATCAACTGCTCAACTTAACCAAAACGTCTCTTTTTCCTTTTAAAGGGCTGTAAATAAAAATTCCCTCTGACAGGAGGGAGCTTTTACAAGGCTAATTTTTTGTTGGACGGGGCCTTTAGTTTTTCAGGATTTGGATGTTTTCAAAAACGGGGTTTGGTTTAAAAACGGGTTTTTTCGTGATACTGGATGTTTGGTTTTAGTTGCGACCGGATTTTCAATTGGATTTTTCTGGTTTTCTCAGGATTTGGATCGTTTGATGACACAAAATTAAGGTGCATTTACAGCCCTGTAACTGCTACTTCGCTGAATGGGCGGCTGCTGTAGCCGAATGCCCCAAAATATAGGATAAAAGAAAGCGACTTAATAGTTGAAAACCAATTAGTTAGTAATTATACGTACAAATATTAATAAAAATACGTAGTAGCTTTACTAATGCAGGATAAGGATAAATACGGGGTTGGAATAAGGGTTTCTAAAACGTCTGTTTTTCCTTTTAAATAAGGCAATCACCAGCATCTGCAGCTGTGACCATTGTCACGATAGGGGCCAAGGCTATTTCCGGAAATTTGTAGAAAAGTGTAAAGCATATGAAAGATAAGTTAGCCAACGCCACCGTGATAGATGTAAGAACACAGGATGAGTACCACCAGGAGCATTATCCGGGCGCCATCAATGTTCCCCTGGATGCGGTACCGCAGCGCATGGAGGAACTGAAAAAAATGAAAACACCCATTGTAATGTATTGCCGTAGCGGCAACCGAAGCGGCATAGCTGTAAACCTGCTGAAGCAGGGCGGCGTAGCCGAGGTTTATAACGGAGGAGGCCTTTCTGATCTGATGTAGCCAAAAAGCAGCTAAAGGCAGAGTTGAGAAGATGGAAAAAATGAGGATCTATTGCTGAACTAGAAAAGAATAAATATTGAGGCTTATAGCTTTCCTGGAACAGTTTGTAGATTTTATAAGTAGGTTTTTTGAGTTTTAAAAAGGCTGCTTTTTTAAGCGGTCTTTTTTGTTTTAAAAAAGAACCCCTCGTAGAAACAAGGGGTTGTAAACCAAAACTAACTGCTTATAAATAAGCTATTTTAAAACGCTGCTGTCGGGCGGCATTCTGTATTCAGGCATTCACTAAATATAAGAGGCATTCTTTTTCTGATTTGCTGCACAAAATAACAGTGATTGCGTTAAAATCAGCTGCAATCAATATTTCATAGCCTGTTTGTGTAGCAAAAAACGCATTTCTGCGCCAAATGATTTGGCAAAATAACAAATAATGCAACATTGAACATCAGTTGCATTTAGTTGAACCAAAAAGAACAATGGCAAATGATAGATATCAACTTTATACTAACCAGCTTTTGATCCATTTTTTTAAGTTGAAGTACAGGTACATTTCGTTTGCATTCTACCCTTATATTTTAAGGTTCTATGCTTATTTATGAATTAAAAAAAAGGCAGATTTCGTTTTGGTTTGCTAAAATATTTAGCATAATATTGCATTGCAGTAATGCAGATAAGACTTTGAGTTAAGGTTAGTAATAAGAAAAAGTTGTAGTCAGTTGTTTTTTAGTTTGAACGGAACGGGGTTGGCTTTTGCCAGCCCTTTCTCTTTTTAAAATCAATAGCCTTTACGTAGCATGTCGGCATAGGCGTTGGGCAACGGACTTTCCTCCACGGCTTTTGCCGCCATTTCTACATCGTAGTCAAAACGCACAAAGGTTACTTCAACGGCTTCTTTCTGCTGTAAGCTGCTATTCTCATTTATCGTTAATATTACATAGCAGCCGCGCGGGTCGCCATCTTTTGGCTTGCCTACGGAGCCAATGTTAATAGCATGACAATAGTGCCTGTTTTCTGCCGGTTCTGAAGTTAATACCCGGTGAAATGGTTTGTGGGTATGGCCAAAGCACATAATGTCGGCACCGGCATCCTGCATCATGCGGAGCAGACTTTTTTCATCACGGTCTTCAAACAGGTATTCATTGATTTTGCGGGGAGAGCCATGCACCAACAGCAGGGTAAGCTTATCGTTGTTTAATTGAAACTCTATGCGTATATGTGCCGGAAGGGTGCGCAGGTAGTTGCGTTCTTCCCTATTCACCAAAGCGTTGGTAAATGAAATGGAAACTTTGCCCATTTCTTTATCCGTATCTGTTTTGTAGGCGCAGCCGCATTCGTCGCTGTCAAGGCCAATACCCTGATCGTAATTACCAGCGATAGTAGGTATACCCCGACGGCGGATTTCGTTAATTACTTCATTGGGCCATACATTGTAGCCTACCAGGTCGCCAAGGCAATATACTGCATCTGCTTTTTGTTCTTCTATACTTTTTAAACAAGCTTCCAGAGCCGGAAGGTTGGCGTGTATGTCACTAAAGAGTGCTATTCTCATATACGGTTTCTTTTGTTGTTGATTTGGGTTGATAGTAGCGGTTGCGTAACCAGAAGGCTACATTTACAAGTGCGATCAGTGCTGGCACTTCTACCAGCGGACCAATTACACCGGCAAAAGCCTGTCCGCTGTTGATGCCAAACACGCCGATGGCTACAGCAATGGCAAGTTCAAAGTTGTTACCGGCTGCCGTAAACGCAATAGAAGCATTTTTGGAATAATCAGTACCCATACGCTTGGCCAGGAAAAAGCTAACGCCAAACATAAGCGCAAAGTATATTACCAGTGGTATGGCAATGCGCACCACATCCATTGGTATCTGTAAGATCAACTCTCCTTTGAGTGAGAACATCAAGACAATGGTAAACAGTAATGCAATAAGTGTTATAGGCGAAACAAAGGTTATGAATTTGCTTTGATACCATTCTTCTCCTTTCCATTTTAAAAGTATAATACGGGAAAGTATACCTGCGGCGAAAGGTATGCCCAGGTAAATGGCCACGCTTTCAGCAATCTGCCCGATAGTGATATTTACTTCTGAACCAGTGATTCCGAAAAGCGGCGGTAAAACGGTAATAAACACATAAGCATACACACTGTACAACAACACCTGGAAAATACTGTTGAGGGCAACCAAACCGGCTGCGTATTCGCGGTTGCCTTCGGCCAACTCATTCCAGACAATTACCATAGCAATACAGCGGGCAAGGCCAATCAGAATGAGTCCCACCATGTATTCTGGATAGTCGTGTAAAAAAGTAATAGCCAGCAGGAACATCAATACCGGGCCAATCACCCAGTTGAGCAGCAGGGACACACCCAGCACTTTTGTATTGCGGAAAACTTCTCTTAGTTTTTCGTACCGCACTTTGGCAAAGGGCGGATACATCATCAGGATCAATCCGATCGCTAAGGGAATATTGGTGGTACCCGATGA
>CBDTUH010000173.1:0-7136 GCA_965363375.1 uncultured bacterium | reverse complement strand
GCATCTACTGATGTGCGCTCGCGGCCCTGAAACTGGTTGTTGCTGATAATAGCCACCGAATCGGCCAGGCGAAACGTAGCATATTCCGAAAAATTGGTAGTGGTATCGTAGTTGGTAACGTAAATGCGGCTTTCCTCTGCTGTAAGGTGGTCGAGCGGCTCTTTGGTGCAGCTTACCGCCAGCAGCATCACAAGCGGCAGGCTTAATAACCATCTTCTCTTCATGACAAACTGTAGTTTAAAATGTGAAACAAGAATAACCTATCAGTACAAATACGATACCCGATTGCTAAAATTATGAGCAAGGATGAGTTTTATAATAATTTTAAGTTATTGAAAATGAAGGCCTAGGCCGTGATGAAAAATTTAAAAGGAAAAAGAGAGGTTTGGAAAGTCGTCAGTCGGCAGTTAACAGTTTCAGCCGGAACAGCCGCTAAAGCATTAAAAGGAAAAGAAGACGTTTTTGGCCCCAGCTTTTGCAATTCTATTTCGCTTTACTTGCGTCGGACACTTGTGCTTTCCTATCGCTAATCAGATAAAAAGAAAAAACAGACGTTTTATAATTCTATCAACTTTCAACCGCCATCCACTTGTCATCTGTCATCTTTCCCTGTCTCAAAGTCAACAAAAAAGCCATTGCAAAACGCAATGGCTTTTTCAAAAAAAATAAAACGGTAAGTTATTCAGATGCAATGGCACCTTCTACCAGCACGGTCACGCGGTTGTTCAACACTTCTACAAAGCCGCCTTGTATGTCGTAAAACGCGCTGTGAGCTTGTCGGTCGCGCAGCACTTTAATGCGGCCGGCCTTGAGGGCGCTTACCAGCGGTGCGTGCTTGTCCAGCACTTCGAACGAGCCGCTGATGCCCGGCATTTGCACGCCATACACTTCGCCGCTGAATAATTTACGCTCGGGTGTTAATATTTCTAAAGTCATTGCTTATTAATAATTCGTTTTAATACGTATCGTTTGCTGGAACCATCGGCCGGCGGATTTATTACATCGTACACTTTTACTTCTATCCTGTACTCAAATCCCGCCTCGTAGTTAAACCCTTCTATTCCGTCATAAAAAAACTGCCAGTTGTCTTCTTCCCTTTCTTTTATTAGCAGGCATTGCTGCGGACCCACACCCACACAATCTACTTTGTGGTCGGCCACAATCAAGGTTTTACTTTCAAACTTTTCTTTTTGGCAGGCTGTAAGCAATACGATAGAAAAGAACAAGGCGACAAAATACTTCATGTTGTTTTTTCTTACCTGACCATGAAAACAATAAAACCGTAGCAGCTACAAATTTTAGCCTTGTGCCTGCGCCAGCAGTCTCTTACCTTTTTCAATGGCATCATCAATAGAACCTACCAGGTTAAAGGCAGCCTCAGGATACTCATCTACTTCACCATCCATAATCATATTAAATCCACGGATGGTTTCTTCGATGGGTACCAGTACACCTTTCAAACCGGTAAAGGCTTCTGCCACGTGGAAAGGCTGGCTCAGGAAACGCTGCACCTTACGGGCGCGACTTACCGTTTGTTTGTCTTCGTCGCTCAGTTCATCCAGACCTAAGATGGCAATGATATCCTGCAGCTCTTTATAACGCTGTAAAATCAGTTTTACACGGTTGGCACAATCGTAGTGCGCATCGCCCACTACAGAAGGCATCAAAATGCGTGATGTAGAATCCAGAGGATCCACCGCCGGATAGATACCTAAGTCGGCAATTTTACGCGACAGTACGGTTGTGGCATCCAGGTGGGCAAAGGTAGTTGCGGGCGCCGGGTCGGTCAAGTCATCCGCGGGTACATATACCGCCTGTACAGAGGTGATAGAACCGTTTTTAGTTGACGTGATACGCTCCTGCATCAAACCCATTTCGGTAGCCAGCGTAGGCTGGTAACCCACTGCTGAAGGCATACGGCCTAACAGGGCCGATACTTCGGAACCTGCCTGTGTAAAGCGGAAGATGTTGTCTACGAAGAAAAGGATGTCGCGGCCGCGGCCTTCGCCATCACCATCGCGGAAGTATTCGGCAATGGTTAAACCCGAAAGGGCTACACGGGCACGGGCACCGGGGGGCTCGTTCATCTGGCCAAACACGAAGGTTGCTTTGGAATCCTTCAGCTCTTCCATGCTTACTTTGCTTAAATCCCAGCCGCCTTCTTCCATGCTGTGTTTAAAGGCATCGCCGTATTTCATAATGCCGGCTTCAATCATCTCACGCATCAGGTCATTACCTTCGCGTGTACGCTCACCCACACCAGCAAATACCGATACGCCGGAATAAGCTTTCGCAATATTATTAATCAGTTCCTGAATCAATACGGTTTTACCTACACCCGCACCGCCAAACAAACCAATTTTACCACCTTTTGCATAAGGCTCAATCAGGTCAATTACTTTGATACCGGTATATAATACTTCTGTAGCAGTTGACAGGTTTTCAAATGCCGGTGGCTTGCTGTGAATAGGGCGGCCATTTACTTTAGGTACCGGGGGCAAACCATCGATAGGGTCGCCGGTTACGTTAAACAAACGTCCTTTGATGCCTTCGCCTACGGGCATGGCAATGGGTGCACCGGTATCTACCACGTCTACACCGCGGGTCAAACCCTCGGTACCGTCCATAGCAATGGTACGCACGCTGTCTTCGCCCAGGTGGTTTTGAACTTCCAGCACCAGCGTATCGCCGTTGTCACGCTTAATTTCTAATGCATTATAAATTTCGGGCAACTGTCCCTGGAACTGTACGTCCACCACAGCGCCGATGATTTGTTTTACCTTACCAACTTTTGCCATAAATAGCTTTTAAAAGAAGTTTTAAGTGAGAGAAATTACCTCCGTTTCGGGCAGGGCTTTTCTTTCAGGCTGCAAAGGTAAGGGTCGAAGGGTAAATTGCCAATTGTTACCGAAAAATGCTTTTAATCCTTTTCAAAAATTTTTAAATGGTTTTTCCTCTTGTCTAAACAAAGAAGAGTTGTTACTTGTTGGTGCTTGCAAAACGTCTCTATTTCCTTTTAATGTAAAACTCGTTGTTAATATAATTATGTAACTTAATAATAGGATTGCTCACCAACAAAAAAGCCTGTTTATGCGTTGCTTACTGCTACTTTGCGCTTTATTGGTTGCATCGGTAGCTACAGCCCAAACCGCTGAAGCACCTTTTTACCGGCAAAAGATCGCGCAGTTTAACCGTATGGTAGAACAGGCCCCTACCGACTCTGCCAAACTGGAAGCCCTGGCCTGGCTGGCCGATTATTATTTTATATACCGTGCCGAAAAGCAGGCCGACTCTGTATTGCAGTTGCAGTTGCAACTGGCTCAAATATCCAACAATGAAAACCTGATTCGCAATGCACTTTTTGGCGAAGGGCTTACCAATATTGAAAGCTGGGCCAGCGCCGAAAGCTTTGATAAAGCCACAGCCTTTGCCGACAAAGGCTTGCAGTTTGCCCGCGAGCAAAACAACAAGGAGTACGAAGCTACAGCACGCCTTCGCAAAGCCATGCTATACCGCAAGCGCGGCCGCCACGACCTGGCCCTGCAGCAAACCTCACTTATTTTTCCACTGCTCAATTTTATTGAATCCGACTCGCTAAAAGCTGCTTCTTATATTGAGCTGGGCGACATCTTTCAGGCCAAGGGAAATGCAGTAGATGCCTACACCCAATACAACAGCGCTTACGATATTGCCTACAGCTTAAAAAACTACCAGCTGCAATCGGCCGTGTACCACCGGCTCTCTAACCTGTACTTGGGCCTGCACGATGAAACCAGCGCCCGCAAAAGCCTGAACAACAGCCTGACGCTAAACCTGGCCAACAACAACAGCAAAGGCTTGCTGCTCGATTATTTTAACCTGGCGCGGCTAACCGATAATAAAGAATACATCAACAAGCTGGCACGGCTGGCCGACTCGCTCCAATCAGAAAAATACATGCTGCTCAGCAAGCGGCTGATGTACGGCTATATGGTGGTAAAAGAAAAAAATAGTGCTGCTGTGTGGCAATATCTGCGTACCCACCCCGACCTGCACCAATCCATACTCAACACCGGAAGGGCTAATTACCTGTTTAATATTGGCAGCATTTACCGCTACTCCGGCCAGCCCGATTCGGCCATTTATTATTACCTGCAGGCCGAACCCGAAATGGAGCGTCGCTTTGATGCCGCCATCCGCAGCATTATGAACAAAGAGATGGGCGAATGCTTTTTGCTACTGGGCAACCTGCCAAAGGCCACTGCCTATTTTGAGCAGGCGCTGCAACTGGGTACCGCAGCCGGTCAGCTTGATAGTAATGCTGTGTTGGCCGTAAAGCTAAGCCGGTTGTATGCACAACAAGGCAACTACCAGCAAGCCTATGCCTATAACCAGCAATACATCACTTACAAAGACACGCTGGACAAATTGGCCAACGACCGCAGCCTGGTGCAGCTGGAGCTGGAGCGCGAAGCCAACAAGCACGAAAAAGACCTGGCCGAACTGAAGCGCAAAGAAGTACGAAAGCACAACCTGCAGTATATGGGCATATCGCTAGGCATTGCTGCTTTTTTTACACTGCTTATTTTACTGGGCATGTTTCGCGTATCGCGCATGACGGTGCGCATACTGGGCTTTTTTGCCTTTATCTGCCTGTTCGAATTTTTTATTGTTATGATCGACTCGTACCTGCACCACGCCACACACGGCGAGCCGCTCAAAATATGGATCGCCAAAATATTCATCATTGCCCTGCTGCTGCCGCTGCACCATTACCTGGAGCATAAGGTGGTACACTTCCTGGAGTCGCAAAAGCTGCTGAAGCTGCGGGAGCGTTTCTCCGGTAAAAAAATATGGAACCGCAAAAAAATAACCGTACCGGCAGATGTTGCCAAACCTGAAGCTCCGGTAGTAAGTTCTTGAATAGTAGTATAGGTTAATAGATGAATTTGTGAATTGGTAAAACGTCTGTTTTCCCTTTTAAAATTCGAACAAAGGAAAAGAGTAAGACTCAAAACGTCTCGATCACCTTTTATGCTTAGTGGCAATGGTGATATTGGTGGAAATGGTAGCATTGTCAAAACGTCTGTTTTTCCTTTTGGCATTTACTACTTCATGTTTCATCATTTCCTTGTTTCTTATTCGCCATTCAAAACGTCTTTATTTCCTTTTTAAGTTTAACTGGCTGTTCTGGCCGCCGTTTGCCGACTGACGACTTTCCAAACCTCTCTTTTTCCTTTTACCTAAATTGTTTCAAGTTTAAAAAAAACTGTAATTTTTAATAAAATGAAAAGCATGCCAGCCGTATAGAAATACATGGCACGCTAATTATGCAAATAAAAAAGGAATTTTTAAAGACGCAAGTATGGTTAAAAAAGAGAATGTTTTAGACGATAAAATTCATTGGTATAAAGATGCCATCATTTACGAACTGCATATTAAAGCCTTTAAAGACAGCAGCGGCGATGGTATTGGCGATTTTGGCGGCCTGCTGCAACAACTCGATTACCTGCAGGAACTGGGCGTAACCGCCATTTGGGTGCTGCCCTTTTACCCCTCGCCCCTGCGCGATGATGGCTACGACATTGCCGATTACTACAGCATCAACCCTACCTACGGAACGCTGGAAGATTTTCAGCTATTTCTGAACGAGGCTCACAAACGAAATTTAAAAGTAATAACCGAGCTTGTCATCAACCACACATCGGACCAGCACCCCTGGTTTCAGCGCGCGCGCCGTGCGCCAAAGGGCTCGCCCGAGCGCGATTTTTACGTGTGGAGCGACGACCCTTCGAAGTATAAAGATGTGCGCATCATTTTCCAGGATTTCGAAGCCTCTAACTGGACCTGGGACAACGTGGCGCAGCAATACTACTGGCACCGCTTTTTTCACCACCAGCCCGACCTTAATTACGACAACCCGCTGGTGCAGGAAGAAATTTTTAAAATAGTGGATTACTGGTGCGCCATGGGTGTGGATGGCTTTAGGCTGGATGCCGTGCCTTACCTGTACGAGCGCGATGGCACCAATGGCGAGAACCTGCCCGAAACACATGCTTACCTAAAAAAATTGCGCAAGCATATTGATGAAACTTTTCCGGGCACCGTGTTTCTTGCGGAGGCCAACATGTGGCCCGAAGATTCAGCCTCTTACTTTGGTGATGGTGATGAGTGCCACATGAACTACCATTTTCCGGTGATGCCACGCATGTTTATGGCCCTGCAAATGGAAGACCGCTATCCTATTACCGACATTTTTGACCAAACGCCCGCCATTCCCCAAACCTGCCAGTGGGCCATGTTCCTACGCAACCACGACGAGCTGACGCTGGAAATGGTAACCGACGAGGAGCGCGACTATATGTACAAGGCCTACGCCAAAGACCCCAAGGCAAAAATCAATCTGGGTATACGCCACCGGCTGGCGCCGCTGATGGATAACAACCGCTTGAAAATTGAACTACTCAATTCTCTCCTTTTTTCCTTACCCGGCACGCCGGTTATTTATTATGGCGATGAAATAGGCATGGGCGACAACTTTTACCTGGGCGACCGCGATGGTGTGCGCACGCCTATGCAATGGTCGCCGGACCGCAACGCCGGCTTTAGCAATGCCAACCCGCACCAACTGTATTTACCTGTAATTCTCGACCCTGAATACAGCTATGGTTCGGTAAACGTGGAAACGCAGCGTCGCAATACTTCTTCACTTTTCTGGTACATGAAGCGGATGATCAACATGCGCAAAAAGCACAAGGCTTTTGGTCGTGGCGATATGCAGTTTCTGAGTGTGGAAAATCCCAAAGTGCTGGCCTTTACGCGTACTTACGAAGATGAAACGCTATTGATAGTGGTGAACCTGTCGAAGTATGCACAAGCCGCTGAAATAGACCTGGCTACCTACAAAGGCTATCAGCCCGTAGAGATGTTCAGCAAAAACACTTTTCCTATTGTAAAAGACGGCAGTCCTTACTTTTTTACCCTCAGCCCGCACTCTTTCCAGTGGTTTATTTTGCATAAGCAGCAAGACGAGTTAGACCAGGAAACATCATTGCCCTATCTTGAGCTAACCGGCAACAACCTGTTGGGAGAAGGCATGCGCCAGCACCTGGAGAGCTATATTTTGCCCGAATACATGAAAAAAACACGCTGGTTTG
>CBDTUH010000172.1:0-7252 GCA_965363375.1 uncultured bacterium | reverse complement strand
GTAATTGTGGCCGTGGTAGTTGGGCAGGCTGCATTTGCCAAACACCTCGCTGTTTTGCGCATCGCTCCAGCCGGCGTGGTACAGGCGGTGCGCCGCATTAAAATGTTCGCGCCGGAAAACGGCCACTTTATTACCCATTATTTTTTTATTATTACCCATTATTTTTTTATTTAATCGCCAAAATACTCAACATAAATGCGCGGCGTTTCGTACAATTTAATGCAATGCAACTGCACACCTTCGGGCAGGTGCGGCTGCAATTGCTGCCAAATGCCCATCGCCAGGTTTTCGGTGCTGCAAAACTGCCCCTGCAAAAATTCTACATCCATGTTCAGGTTCTTGTGGTCCACTTTTTCAATCACTTTTTCTTTTACCAGCTCGCTCAATACTTTTACATCCATCACAAAACCCGTATCCACGTTAGGCTTACCTTTTACGGTTACATACAGTTCGTAATTGTGCCCGTGCCAGTTTTCATTAGCACATTTGCCAAAAACAGCCTCGTTCTTTTCGGGCGTCCAGGCCGGATTGTACAATTTGTGGGCGGCATTAAAATGCTCTACCCGGGTGAGATACACCATCTTCTTTACTCAAAATTTTGGCAAAGGTAACGCTACTGCCCTCTTTTTGCTATGTACAACGGCATTTTATTGCCCTGCAACCGTTTAAGATAAACCGATTTTAAAATATTTTAACAGGTGCCGCACTTTTGGTTTCATTTTAGATAGGCTGTAACGGTGAAAGGAAAGTAAAAACGTCTCTTTTTCCTTTTACAACAACACAGCAATAAAATAATTGTTCAGATAAATGTTTCACCTCTAACTAATTTTATACATGCGCGTTTTACTTTTTGCCGCTACCGAGTTTGAAATAGTTCCTACAATTCAGGCCATACAGGATAATAAATGGACCGATGATATACAAGTGGTAATAACCGATGTAGGGTTGATGGCCGCCACTTATGCCATTACCAAAGCCGTAGCCACTTACAAGCCCGAAGTAATGCTGCAGGCCGGCCTGGCCGGTTGTATAGACAGCACCATTCCGCTGGGTACCACTGCTGCGGTGCTGCGCGAAAGCGTGGGCGACATGGGTGTTCAGAACGGCACGTTTACCTCGGCTTTTGCCCTGGGACTGGTAAAAGGAAATGAATACCCCTGGCAGGAAGGCAAGCTAGTAAACACGCACGAAGATTTACTGAAAGCATCCGGATTGCCTTTTGTAGACAGCGTTACGGTAAACGAAATCAGTACGGCAGAAGACCGTATTTCTTATTACAAAAACAGGCTGCAGGCCGGTATAGAAAACATGGAAGGCGCGGCGCTGCACTACGTAGGCTTGCTGGAAGCGGTTCCTTTTCTGCAGATACGCTCGTTCAGCAATTATATTGGCGAGCGCGACAAAAGCAAGTGGGCGCTGGATGGCGCTATTGAAATTTTAAATTTGGAGCTACAGCGACAGCTGGCAAAACTATTATAAACATGAAGATTACTCTGGGCTTTTCGCCCTGTCCCAACGATACGTTTATTTTTGATGCGCTGGTAAATAGTAAAATTGATACCGAAGGTTTGAGCTTTGAAACTTTTCTGGAAGATGTGGAAACGCTGAACCGCTGGGCAGCAGATGGAAGGCTGGATGTAAGTAAAATGAGTTTCCCGGCGCTTTTTAAAAATGCAGACCATTATGCTATTTTATCGGCCGGCTCGGCGCTGGGCAAAGGCGTTGGCCCGCTGTTGATTGCTAAAAAAGAAGTAGACCAGTCCAATATTGAGCAACTGAGAATTGCCATACCTGGCGAAAACACCACGGCCAACTTTTTATTGAGCTATGCTTTTCCGCAGGCGCAAAACAAAATACATACTCTTTTTTCGCGCATTGAAGATGCGGTGCTGAATGGTGAAGTAGACCTGGGCGTTATCATCCACGAAAACCGCTTTACCTATGCGCAGCGTGGGCTGGTAAAAATAGCTGACCTGGGCGCCGTGTGGGAGCAAAAAGAAAAAGCACCCATTCCGCTGGGTTGCATTGCAGCTAATAAACGCTTACCGGCAGATGTGCAAGCCAAAGTGGACCGGCTCATTCGCAAAAGTTTGCAATATTCATTTAGCCATTACCCGCAAATTTCCGCTTATGTGAAGCTGCATGCGCAGGCTATGGAGGAAGAAGTAATGCGCCAGCATATAGAATTGTACGTCAACAATTACTCAATGGACCTGGGCCCCGAGGGCAAAAAAGCAGTGGAGCAGTTTTACAAAGTTTACCGGCAGACGGCGCCCGGCACAGGGGCAGAAAATCTTTTTGCCGCTACCGATGCAGCGGTATAGAAAACGTCTGTTTTTCCTTTTATTTGATAATTGAATATTGAGCGTTGAATATTGAACATTCTCTCTACTTCATCACTTTTCTGTTCCTTGTTCGATATTCCGGCCATCTCTTTTTCCTTTTAAAAATAGGGAAATATTTGCTGGTAAATCTGTTGCGTTAGGCCGTTGCCAAATTCCTTACCATTAAAGTGGCTTACCCAGCGGATGCCTTGTATAGCATTGGTACAAAAAATTTCATCAGCGCTGAGCAAATCCTCGCCGCTTACTTCGGTTTGATGCAGCACATAGCCCAGCCCTTTTAAACAATCAATCAGGTGCCGGCGCATCACGCCGCTTACACAGCCCTGGCCCAGCGCAGGCGTGTAAATCGCTTCTTCCTTTATAAAAAAAAGATTGGTTTTGCTGCCGTCGGCAATGTGGTTGTAGCTGTTAAGCACCAGGGCTTCATCGGCGTCTTTTTCAACAGCATAAGCGCCGGCCAACACATAAGGCAAATAATTAGCTGATTTAAGGCTAGAAAAGGCATCGCAGCTTTTGCGGGCATGCGGATAAACAACCAATTTCCAGCCTTCTTTATTCAACTCCAACACATCGGCATTTAATTCAAACGCTTCTATTACATAACCGGCTTCGCCGCTTTCATCGCGGTACACCGCCAGCCGCACGCGCGCCAAATTATCGCAGGCATTTTTCCGGCAAATCTGTAACATATTTTCTTCCAGAATCTGAGCTGTAAACCGTGTGCCTGGTTTTATATTCAGCAATTGCAAAGAAGTAAACAGCCTATCGAAATGTAAAGCTGCTAAAGGCAATTTTCCACTAAAAACTTTTGCCGTTTCAAACACGCCATCGCCATAGCGGAAGCCGCGATTGGCAGCAATAAAAAGTGCGCTATTGGCGGATAAAAATTCACCGTTATGGCAAATAAAATTCATGCAGCAAAGGTGCTAAGAGTTTAAAGAATAAAAGAGAAAAAGAAGAGTTCGATTTTAAAAGGAAAAAAGACGTTTCTAAAATTTTACAACAGAAAACAAAAAAGCAGCAATGCTTTTGCTGCTTTTCTAAAAAAGTATCAATAAAAATAAGAGAGCAAAAAATTAAGCCATAAAAGCAAAAAGAGACGTTTTTGATTTTTAACTACAAACTGGATTAATCCTGCTCTACAATGCCGGCTTTTACAGCGTACATCACTAATCCAGCCATGCTTTTGGCGCCGGTTTTCGATTTCAGCTTGTCGCGGATGGCTTCTACCGTGCGGGGGCTCAGGTCTACCACTTCGGCAATTTCCTTGGTGCTTTTTTCTTCGCACATCAGGCGCAGTATGGTTACTTCTTTATCCGACAGTTGCACCTCGGCCGGCTCGGGCTCGGCATTGCGCTTGCTGCGCAGGCCGTTGAGCAGGGCTTTGTTGGTAAGGTCGTTAAAGTAAAAATCATCCTCGTGGCAGGTTTTAATAGCCTGGTAAATCACTTCCGAATCGCTTTCTTTAGTCAGGTACGAGTTGGCGCCCACTTCCATCATGCGTGTAATAATGGAGGGGTCGTTGTTCATGCTCAGCATAATCACCTTAATGTCGGGGTACAGCTTTTTTACCTCGGGCAGCGTGGTATAGCCATCCATAATGGGCATGTGAATGTCGAGCAGAATGACGTCGGGCTTGATGTGCTTCAGCAGGTTCAGCAGCTGCATGCCGTTTTCGGCTTCGGCCACCATCTGAATGTCTTTGCGAATGGAAAGGGAAGTTTTAACGCCGGTGCGAAACAGGGCATGGTCGTCGGCAATAGCTACTTTAATAGTGGTTGTTTCCTGATTTTTCATATAGGACGTTTAAAAGGCTGATATAGCCTTTGCGCCTGCAAATTTGCGCAAACACTGCTACATTTCCTATCGTAATTTTACGCAATATAGTGCCGAATCTTCTATTCTACCCTTCACCTTATCTTTTTGATAAGTGATTTTGCTCATACGCCTGCCGCTTGGCTACGTAAAACTGCGGATGACGCGGTAAAAACCGTAAGCCCAAAATCGGGAATTCTTGCGCTTGTACCGCCGGTGGTTCAATTATAAATTTGTTTTCAGAAAGTTGATTGAAAGGAAAAACAACGGCACCTGTTTGTTAGTTGTAAATCCAAAAAAGCCAGAAAAACCGTCCCGTCCAGTAAGTTTTTGTTATCCTATACCTATGAAAAACAACGGCGCCTTTTTCCCGACAATCAACTTTTTTCTTACTTCTTCCCCTTATTTTGAATAATTACTTTTTACATTTTAAAAGGAAATAGAGACGTTTAGAAAGCGTTCAGACGCTATTCCGTAGTCATCAGACTCAAAGGCAGGTAAGGCTTTAAAAGGAAATAGAGACGTTTTGGTTATTAGGCATTAACCAAAATCAAAAGTAAATAGAGACGTTTTGCTTTTCAACCAGCTAACTTAATTAACGGGTTAACCCATCAACCAACAGCACTACTCCAGCAGCTTATTGCGCATAGCGTACATTACAAGGCCGGCAATGGTTTTGGCGCCCACCTTTTGCTTCATGTTCTGCCTTATGGTTTCTATGGTGCGCGGGCTCAGGAACACTTCTTTGGAAATATCTTCAGTGGTTTTGTCCTCGGCAATCAATTTTAAGATGCGCAATTCTTTTTCGGAGAATTTTACGGGGTTGGGGTAAAACTGGCGCGTGGTTTTTTTGTGCTGCAGCTTGAGCAGTACTGCTTTGTTTACCAGGTCGTTAAAATAAAAGTCCTCGTTCATGCAGGTAAGGATGGCCTGGTAAATTTCTTCTGGGTCGGTGGTTTTGGTGAGGTAGGCGTTGGCGCCCATTTCCATCATTTTGGTGATCATTTCCTGGTCGTCGTACATTGAGATAACGATGATTTTTACTTCCTCGTACTCCTTACGCATCAGGTTAATGGCGTTTACACCATCCAGCTCGGGCATTCTAATGTCCATCAACAGCACATCGGGCTGTTTGATTTTCATTTTATGCATCAGGTCTTTACCATCCTCGGCTTCCCATAAAATTTTCAGGTAGTCGCGGTCGCGTAAAGCCATTTTAATGCCATCCCGAAAAATTTTGTGGTCGTCGGCAATGGCAACTTTAATCTGCTGTGCGCTCATGGTGGCTAAGCTGGTTTAAAAGGTTGAATTTTAAGGCTTGAAATTTTAACGAGGGCAAATCTAATCGTTTTTTTCGGTGATTTAAGGCCCTGAAATCACTAAAAACGAATTATTTATTCAAAATCAACCCGCGTATTTTTAGCATTGGCCACACGTAGATTTACGATTGGCCAAAAGCAAAATTCAACTTGTTTCTGAAGCTCAGCTATAACCCATTGGTAACTATTCAGCACTCTTCTATCTTTATAGCAGTTGATTGACCTGCAGCACTGCTTTACATCCAGCGTCCTAAACCGTCCACATTAGATAATTCAACGATTCTGTCAAAAAAACTAAAAGCGGCAAAAGGGTCAATCAACTTCTTTTAGACACTTTATTTTTCTTTCTTTTACCCGTTAAAACTTCTCTTTTCCAGTTATTTTACGTTTTTTATGATAGTAATTTTACTATTTTTATCGCGTACTATCACCCAATTTAATAACGTAACCATACGTTTTTAAATTGGTAAAAGTTAGCATGGGCTTGCATTTGAGGCTTGTTTAAGGGTTTCTACCGAGCTTCCGCCCCCTTGAAAAGCGGGACGTTTGGAGCAACTTTTACATCTCAAACAAACCACAAATAAAAACTTACTGTCATGGTTACAACTAAAAATCAAAAACTTACGGCCGAAGTAGGTGCCGAAGTTGGTGTTGAGTTGGGATCACAAATGATCTCTGCTTACCGCCAGGCCAACCCCACTGATACTGTTGGTTATTTCATCGGTCGCAACATTCTGGAGCAGGTACTGGCCCAGCCCGGCTGCGTAGGCATCAAGTTCTACAATGCATATAACGAAGTTGGTACTAAAACTTTGGTTTATGTTGGTGTAGATAACGCTGGAAAAGATATGCTGAGCATAACTTCTGTAAATGTAGGTGGCCAGTTGGAAGCTGCAAACGCTATTGTTGCTGACAGAATAAAAGTAATTAAAGAACCACCTCCCCCCGATCAAGCCTGGTGGGAATTCTAAATAATTGCATTTTCTGGTAGTATTTGTTACATTTGGCCGATTAATGCGCGACCTGATTGCAAATATTGGCAGAACAACTGATTTGTTACCCATAATCCTTTTTATGATTGTCCTTTTTAAAAAGAAGGAAAACATAAATAAAGGGTTATGGGTAATTTTTATTTATTGTATTCTGGTAGCTTTAAATGACATCGTTCTATTTAATATTATACCAGATAAGCATTCAAATATTCTTTTCAGCTCCTTCACTTTAATGGAATTTCTGGCATTCAGCCTGTTTTTAGGTTATCATACAGAAAATAAGCAGTTAAAAAAATTGCTAACAATTGTATTTGCTGCATTTGCAATATTTATCTGTACTTACTTTCTTATAATTCCATTTAATTTTATAGATTCTGTTCCTATTGGTGTAGAAACAATTTTGGTCATAACTTTTTCTGTTTATTTTTTGTATGAATTGGTGAACAAATCCACCACTTTATTATATAATACAACTGAGTTCTGGGTTATTACTGGCTTTTTGATTTACCTGGCCGGTTCGTTTTTCATTTATCTATACGCCAACCAAGTTCCGGAAAATGAACTCTACAAGTTTTTCTTTGTAACCTATATTTTTAATACCATTAAAAATATCTTTATTGCCATTGGCTTTTGGTTAGCTTATAAAAAACCAAAAAATGCCAACCTCCACCATTCCCATGAATACCAGCCATTTTTAAACTAACTGTAATCCCCCTAGGTTGACGTATGTTCTTATTACAAGTCACAACAGACGGCCGAATATCGACGCCCCTGTTTTTAG
>CBDTUH010000171.1:0-7325 GCA_965363375.1 uncultured bacterium | reverse complement strand
AAAAAATAAAAAAAAAAACCGCCGGTAAATTAATTGTTGAAGGTGATATTCCGGAGATGAAGATTTAAAGGAGCAAGAGACGTTTTTGGCAAATGAAAAATTCAAAAAGAAAAATGTAAAAAACCATATTGCTGAACGCAAAAAGCTGAAAGGAAAAACGTCTGATTTTCCTTTCAGCCTTTTTTTATTGATGTCAATTAAAAAGAAAAAAGAGACGTTTTACTAGTGCTCTATATCTTTACAAATGTTTTTTTTAAAAAGGAAATGCTGAAACGAGTTCAGCATGACAGGTTAGGGTTTTGATTTTCATTCGATACATCTTAAAAGGAAAAACAGACGTTTTATACATTGACTGGTTTATTCAACCAGTACCACAAAACCAAAAGGAAAAAGAGACGTTTTGTGTTTTGCCAACGACCAACGCTGCTGTCATCTGTCATCTGCCAACTGTCAACTCCTTCCTCACACAATATTGTGATTTTTATAAATGGCGTTATTCCCGCCGTACGGTTATCTTTGCCGCCTGTTATGGATACTTATCAAAAGCTAATCGAAGCCACCGAATACCTGAAACCTTTTGCCACAGCCAACCCTAAAGTAGGCGTAGTGCTGGGCAGCGGCCTGGGCAATTTTACCAACGAAATTATAGTAGAAAAAGAAATTCCGTATGCCGATATACCGCACTTCCCGGTATCCACCGTGGAAGGGCACAAAGGCAAGTTGATATTTGGTACTATTGCCGGCAAGCCCATTGTGGCTATGGCGGGCCGTTTTCATTTTTACGAAGGCTACGCGCCGGAAGATGTGGTGTTTCCTATCCGTGTGTTTAAATTTTTAGGCGTAGAAACGCTGCTGCTTTCCAACGCTGCTGGCGGTGTAGATCCGCAGCTAAAAGTAGGCGACCTGATGATTATTACCGATCATATTTCGCTTTCCACCGTCAACCCGCTGATTGGTAAAAACGATGACCGCCTGGGGCCACGTTTTCCGGACATGAGCGAACCGTACAGCAAAGAACTGGTGCAAAGGGCAAAAAGCATTGCACAGCGCTTGGACATTAACCTCAAAGAAGGCGTGTACTTTGGCGTAACCGGCCCTACATTTGAAACCCGTGCCGAATACAAAATGATACACGTGATGGGTGGCAGCGCCGTGGGCATGAGCACCGTACAAGAGGTAATAATTGCCAGCCACATGGGCATGAAAGTGTTTGCCATGAGCGTTATTACCGATGTAGGCATCCGCGAAGAGGAAAATGTAATTACGCACCAGGAAGTGTTGGAGGCGGCACACGCTGCCGAGCCGCGCTTCTCGGCTATCTTCCGCGAGCTAATTGTTGCTTTAAACTAAATTTTAACTTGAAGGGCGCTCTCATTTATAAAGGTCTCCTTTTCCTTTTGCTGCTGCTGGCGGCGGAAGAAAGTTTTGCGCAGTTGCCACGTAACATGCGCGGCCTGCCCAACTTGCGCGGCGGTAGTGGCAGTGGCGGGCAAGACTCGCTGCAGCGCCGCGATAAGTTTGAAGACAGCATTACACTCAATTTCCGCTTTCTGGATTCGGCGCGCAACTACCGGCTCGATTCTTCCATTGCCGATTATACAGCGCGCTTTCCCATTCCGGCGCACCATGTGTACCTGGGCAATGTAGGCACCGCCACGCGTTCGCTCCTGTTTGAGCCAAGGCTCAAAAGTGGTTTTGACTACGGCTTTCATGCCTTTGATGTGTATAAGCTAAAACCGGAGGCTGCCCGTTTTTACAACACCACACGCCCTTATACCGAGCTGGCTTATGTGCTGGGCTCTAATGTGCAGCAGCAGATAGAAGTGTTTCATACCCAAAACATCAGGCCCTACTGGAACTTTTCGCTGCAGTACCGGCTGGTAAATGCGCCCGGTTTTTTCAAAAACCAGAAAACCAACCACAACAATTACCAGATTACCTCGTGGTACCAAAGCCCCAACCGGCGCTACAACAATTACCTGGTGCTGAATGGCAATGTGCTGCAATCAGGCGAAAACGGGGGCATTCTGGAGGATAGTTTTTTAGCTGAAACAAAGTTTAACGAGCGCTTCAGCATTCCTACCAAAATTGGCGGCAACACGCCCTACGGCAGAGACTTTTTTAGCTCTCGCCTCACTACCGGCAACCGCTATCGCGAGCTGACGGCCATGATGCGCCAACAGTACGACCTGGGCCGGAAGGATTCGCTGGTGACCGACTCTACCGTTATTCCGCTATTTTACCCGCGCCTTCGTTTTGAGCATACCCTGAAATTTGCCTCCAACCGCTACCACTTCCAAGACATGGACAATGCGCAAAGCCAGTACGAACTTGACTCTACTTATTATTTCGATAATTATAGCATTATACCGGGCGATACATTGATGCTCACCGACAACTGGCGCGAAATACATAACGATTTTTCCATTTACCAGTTTCCGGATGCGCAAAACCTGCAGCAGTTTATAAAAGCGGGCGTGGCCTACCAGCTGTTGCAGGGCAATTTTAATAACGGCAATACACCCACGCTGTACAACCTGATGGTGCATGGCGAATACCGCAACCGTACACGCAACCGTAAGTGGGACATGATGGCCTTTGGCAACCTGTACCTTAATGGCTACAATGCCGGCGACTACCATGCCTACGTGAGCCTGCAGCGCCTCATCAGTGCCAAGGTGGGTAGTTTACAAGTAGGTTTTGAAAATGTGAACCAGTCGCCATCGTTTTTGTACGATGAGCGCAGCTCTTTTTACCTGGATGCACCTAAGTCATTTAACAAGCAAAACACCACGCACTTTTTTGGTGCCATTTCCAATCCCGCGCTGAAGCTGCAACTGAGAGGCGATTATTACCTGATGAGCAACTACCTGTACCTCACCGATTTTTCGAAGCTGCAGCAGGAAAGTGCCATCTTTAACTTATTGCGCATTGGCGCCCTTAAAACCTTCGACATTAGCCGACACTGGAAGCTGCATTCAGAACTGTACCTGCAGCAAAAAGCCGGTAGCGTGGAGCTGAACGTGCCCACGGTATTTACCCGCAACCGCATTGCTTTTGAAGGCAACTTTTTTAAGAACCTGCACCTGGCCACCGGGCTGGAAGTAAAGTATCATACGCCCTACAAAGCCGACAATTATTCACCGCTGCTAGGCCAGTTCTTTTACCAGGATTCAGTCACCATCAGCAACCGCCCCGATGTGGCTGCTTACTTCAACTTTCGAATCCGCAGCTTTAAGGCTTATGTACGTGCCGAAAACCTGAACTCGGCTTCTATGCAAAACGTCGGTTTTGGCTTTAGGGCCAACAACCTGGCCTCACCCGGCTATCCTTATCCCGGCCTGGTAATACGCTATGGCGTGTTCTGGAATTTTGTTAATTGATGCGTAAGATTTGGCAATTGGGGCAAACGTCTGCTTTTCCTTTTAAATAGATTTTTATCTTTACGGAGATCAATGAAAAGGCTTTTCGCTTTCATATTACTCCTCATTTACTTTACGGTAAGCACCGGCTTTGTGGTAAGCATGCACTATTGCATGAACAGCTTTGAATCGGTGCAGGTAGGCGCAGCCTCTTCGGACAAGTGCGGCAAATGCGGCATGCATACCGAAGATAGCAACGGCTGCTGCCGCGATGAAGTAAAAGTGGTAAAGTTGCAAATGGACACGCAAATTGCAAAAATGCTGCTGCCCGGCTTGTCGCTGTCGCCTGTAGAACTGCCATTGTCGCAGCACCTGGTGCTTCCTTTTCAAAACTTTGAGCAGGCTGTAGAAATGGTGCCCACCGGTCCGCCGCTCATCAGTAGTCAGCCCGTTTACCTCTCCAACCGCGTTTTCCTTATTTAGACAAGTTTCTTTTGCGTTTCTTTAAAACGTCTCATTTTCCTTTTAAAAAAAGGGAATTTATTATTCTGTCTATTTATATCAATTGTCTAAATAAAAAAATCTTTAAATAAGATGAAAACGTTCAAATTATTCTTAGCCTCTCTTTTGATGGTATCTTTTTCTTTTGCAGCCAACGCGCAAGATAAAAGTGAAGCTTTTAAAGTATCGGGCAACTGCGGCATGTGTAAAGCCAAGATTGAAAAAGCCGCCAAAAGCGCCGGCGCCACTGCTGCCGTTTGGGATACAGAAACAAAACAATTGAAAGTAAAATACAGCAGCACTTCATCCAATACAGCAAAAATTCAGCAAAGCATTGCGGCTGCAGGCTACGATACGCCTTCGGTAAAAGCTACCCAAGAGGCTTACGACAACCTGCACGGTTGCTGCAAGTACGAGCGCGAAGCCACCAATGCCAACGAGGCTAAAGACGCCAAAGCCTGCTGCGCCGATGGCGTTTGCGCCAAAACCGGCGAGCCCTGCAAAAAAGATATGAACTGCTGCAAAGATGGCGACCATAAGTGCAGCGCCGATGGCAAATGCAACCATGCAGCTGCCGGTACTGACAAAGCCTGCTGCAAAAAAGCATAACCCTTAAAAACACCCACACATATGAAATTTGTAACCTCGGTGCTGTTGTTCCTGTTTTTAGGTACACAGCTCCATGCCCAGATAAATAAAGTATCGCTGCAGGCCAGCGGCCTTACCTGCTCCATGTGCTCCAAGGCGGTGAAAAGCGCGCTGGAAGAAGTGGCTTTTGTAGATAAAGTGCAGGTAGACATTAAGAACCAGCAATACAACATGACCTTTAAAAATGCTGAAGATGTAAACCTGGATGCGCTGGCCAAAGCCGTGGAAGATGCCGGTTTTTCGGTAGCTTCTTTAAAAGTAACGGCTGATGTAAAAGATGAAGAATTGGCCAAAGACGAGCACGTAAAAATCGGCAACCAGTATTTTCATTTTCTGAATGCCAAGAATAACAAGCTCGCCGGCAGTGCCACTTTTACCATTGTAGACAAAAGCTTTTTGCCTGAAAAAGAAGCTAAAAAGTGGAGCAATGCTTCTACCATGCCATGTGTAAAAACCGGCAAAGCTGAAAGCTGCTGCCAGAGCGAAGGGGCTGCTGCCAATGCACGCGTGTACCATGCCATTATTTAAATATAATTTTTCTAATCCAGCCCCTGCACCCTGCAGGGGCTTTATATTTTTTATTGTGAAACGTCTTCTTTTCCTTTTAATATTGGGCAGCTGCTACTGCGGCTATGGGCAGGAGTTGTATGTGTATACCGAGCCGGCCTCCAACATGCCCGCCAAATCCATTTCGGCAAAAGTTACCGCCATGGTGGGCGATAGTTACGGCACTTTAAAGCAACGCTACAAGCCGGAGATAATGTTCGGCATCAACAAGAATTTGATGATACATGGCGCCGCTACTTTTTCTGACATGCATACGGATAAGTTTGGTCCGGAAGGGGCATTTGCCTACGCCAAGTATCGTTTTCTGTCGAAAGATAAAGTGCATGCCCACTTTCGCATGGCCCTTTTTGCCGAAGGCGGTTATTCTAAAAACAATTTGATGTATGATGAACTGAACGTGCAGGGCGACATCAGCGGATTGCAAACAGGCGTTATTGCCACGCAGCTGGTCAACAAGTTTGCCGCATCAACTACTGTAGGTTATGTGCAGGCTTTTTACGATAAAGAAAAGCTGCATCACACCGATGTTGTTGATAAGGCATTGCAATATTCGCTGTCCGCCGGCTACCTTATTTTACCCATTGAATACACCAGCTACGAGCAATTGAATTTTAATGTGTATACCGAGTTTATCGGCCAGCGGTCGTTAAGTGATAAAAAAACGCATTTTATTGATATGGCACCCGCCATCCAGTTTATTTTCAACTCCAATTCCAAGCTTAATCTGGGTTACCGTTTTCAACTGGCGGGCAATGCAGAACGCGCGATGACGGAAAGCTTTTTAATTTCTTTTGAACATACTTTTTTTAATGCCCTGAAGAAGAAGAAATAGTGGTATTGGTTATCTGAGTTAATTGAGTTGATTAGAAAAACATCTCTTTTTCCTTTTAATTCTTTTCTTACAATTCATCAGCAAAACGTCTCATTTTCCTTTTAAAATTGTACATCAGTATATAAAAGAAAAGGCTGAAAGAATATTCTTTCAGCCTTTTGCATTGAGTATTTTACCTTTTTAATTTTCATTTCAATGCAACTTTAAAAGATTTAACGCTTTAGCGCATGAACAGCAGCTCGCGGTACTTGGGCAGGTACCATTCTTTGTCATCCACCAGCAGCTCCAGCTTATCGGCGTGGTAGCGGATGGTGTCGAAGTAAGCTTCTTTTACGTCGGTGCAATAGGCAATAGCCCTTTCGCGCATGTCTTCAATAGCGTTGCACTTTTTGCGAGCGTTGATCATGTCCATCATGTTTTTGCTTAGCTCGGTAATGTGGCGCGAAATTTTTTCCAGCACGCGTTTTTGGTTGGCATAGCTTTCTTCCGGCAGGCCGGCCTCTCTTAAGCCCTTGATGTTTTCTATCAGCAAATTCTGATAGCGGATAGCGCAGGGCATAATGTGGCTGGTGGCTAGTTCTGCCATAATGCGGCCCTCGATCTGTACTTTCTTGATGTATTTTTCCAGTTCAATTTCATGGCGCGCTTCCAGCTCGGCCATGCTGTAAATGCTGTTTTCCTGGAACAGCGCTTTTGCTTTTTCGCTTATCATGGCATCCAGCGCCAGCGGCGTGGTTTTCAGGTTTGAAAGGCCGCGCTTTTCAGCTTCCTGCGCCCATTCTTCGCTATAGCCATTGCCTTCAAACAAAATCTTTTCTGAGCTGACAATGTATTCTTTGATTACATGCAGAATGGCAATTTCTTTTTTCTCGCCACCATTAATATGCGCGTCTACTTCTTTTTTAAAGTTCTTCAGCGTTTGCGCCATAATAGTGTTGAGCACCGTCATGGGGTTACCACAGTTAGCGGTAGAGCCCACGGCACGAAACTCAAATTTGTTGCCGGTAAAAGCAAAAGGAGACGTTCTGTTACGGTCGGTATTGTCCATCAGCAGCTCGGGAATGCTTTTGTGGATGTCCATTTTCAGCATGCTTTCGTCGGTTTCGTCAAAGTTGTCATCTACACGCTGTTTTACTTCCTGAAGCACTTTAGAAAGATACTGACCAATGAAAACCGATATAATGGCGGGCGGCGCTTCGTTGGCACCCAGGCGAAAATCGTTGGAAGCTGAAGCAATGGAGGCGCGCAGCAGATCGGCATAATCATGCACGGCTTTAATAGTGTTCACAAAAAACGTGAGGAACATCAGGTTGGTCTTTGGCGTTTTGCCCGGTGACAGCAGGTTTACACCCGTGTCGGTAGCCATGCTCCAGTTGTTGTGCTTACCGCTGCCGTTAATGCCGGCAAAAGGTTTT
>CBDTUH010000170.1:0-7328 GCA_965363375.1 uncultured bacterium | reverse complement strand
CCTTGTGTGCCTGCTGGTGGTGCCGGCTGGCTCAGCGGCTGGTCGCTAACTTTCAACACTTCAATATCAAAAATGAGGTTTTCAAAAGCCTTGATGTCGGGTGAAGGCGACTGTGGTCCATAAGCCAAAACAGATGGGATATAGATGCGGGCCTTGCTGCCTTCTCTCAACTCGCGGATGCCTTCGTCAAAACCGCGGATCATACCGGGCGCACCTACCTGGAAGTTCATCGGCTCTGTGTGGCCTTTGGAGTTATCCATATTGGTATCAAACACAGTACCTGCAAAGGTTGAACCCTTGTACATTACGCTTACGTATTTGCCTTCAGTAGCCTGTGGTCCTGTTCCTGGCTGCAGAATTTGAACGTAAGTGCCTTTGCCGGTTTTTTTAGCCTGTATGTTGTTTTGCTGCAGGTAGGTGTTTACAAGCGCAACATCTTTTTGCAGCTGGTTTTGCACAGCCGTATCGCGGTCGAAAGCAGAAGCTCTTTCCAGGGCTTCGTCCTTCATTACTTCTTCCTGAGACTTGAACACTTTTAAAATACGGATGCCGGTTTCAATTTTATCGCCTTTCTGAAATTCGGGCGGAATAGCCTGTGGGTTGCGGGCAATAAACGTATCCATCACCTGCACGGTAAACAGGCTGTCGCCTTCTTTCAGCTCAGGCAGTACCTCGGTAAAGTCATATGGCTGTCCTTCTGATACCGGAATGTAAAGCGGCATGGTGGTATGCGTGCTGAAGCGAACGCTGTCCTTAATTTTTTGTACCAGGTGAATTTTTATAAAGTTGCCCGGCTCAATTTCGGTGCCCGATTTGGAGGCAAAAACTTTATAAGGCATGCCACCTTTCGATTTTTTAAAATCTACATTGTTGCAGGCGCCCAGCGCAAGCGCTACGCTAACTGCACCAATTACGTGTGTGAACTTCATTTGTTGTGTTTGTTTATTGTAGTAAAGATTTGTTTTCGTTAATAGCTTCTTTAAACTTTTGCACCGTACGCTGCAGCCCTTCGCTGTCGCGGCCGCCGGAGGCGTTATAATGTCCGCCGCCTTCAAAATAATTTCGGGCAAAAGTGTTGCAGTCAAACTCGCCTTTGCTGCGGAACGACCATTTGCGTTCTTCATCGCGGTCTATCACCAGTCCCACCAGTTTAATTCCCTGAATGGAAAGCGGATAATTTACAAGCCCTTCGGTATCGCCGGTTTTAATATCGTATTTAAGTAAGTCGGCTTTGGGTATGGCTATCATGGCGGTGTTCAGCTCATAAAAAACTTCCATTCTGTTGGTGAGCACATGGCCCAAAAAGCGCAGTCGATTCTCCAGGTAATTATCAAACAAGGCCTCATGCACTTTGGTATGGTTCAACCCCTGCTCTTTCATATAAGCTACCATGTGGTGCACACTGGCGTGGGTAGATGAAAAACGGAACGAACCCGTATCGGCTACCACACCGGCATACAGGCATTCGCTCACATTCAGGTTTATTTTATTGCGGTGGCCGGCACCTACTATAAAATCATACACCATCTCGCAGGTACTGCTTTTGGCCGTGTTGGAAATACCATAGTTGAACGATGCGGCATCGGGCTGCTGGTGATGGTCTATCAATATCTTGGTGCATTTAACGGAAGCCAGCTTGTCGGCCAGTTTTTTGGTGCGGCCAAAATGGTTGAAATCAAGACAGAAAAGCCAGTCGGCTTCGTCCAAAATTGCATCTGCTTTTGACTTAAACAGTTCATAATCCAGCACTTCTTCCACCCCCGGCATCCAGTTGAGCCAACGCGCCCAGTTAGTGGGCGATACCACCTGCACATCGTGCTCCATTTGTTTTAAAAAATGGTACAACCCCAGCGCCGAGCCCATGGCATCGGCATCAGGTTTTTGGTGCATGGTGATCACGATCTTTTTCTTTCCGCTCAGCTGATGATATATTTCCTGTATGGGTTGCATAAAATGAGGGCAAAAGTAGCAAAATAAGGATGGTTTCCTCTTTTGCGCCCTTAAGTTTTACGTTTTATTATTAAGGAAAGGGTTGAAAAAGGCCAAAATTGTTGGCTGCCCCAAACTTTCGCCTACCTTTGCGGCGCTAAAAACAAAAAGAAATGACCAACAGAACTTTTACCATGATTAAGCCGGATGCGATGAAAAACGGGCATGCGGGCGCTATTTTAGATATGATCATTAAAGGCGGTTTCCGCATTGTGGCTTTAAAGCAAACAAAGCTGACCGAGGAAAAAGCCGGCCAGTTTTACGAAGTGCACAAAGAGCGTCCTTTCTACGGCGAGCTGGTGCAGTTTATGAGCAGCGGTGTTATTATTGCCGCTATTTTGGAAAAAGAGGCCGCTGTGGCCGACTTCCGCAAGCTGATTGGCGCTACCAACCCTGCACAGGCAGAAGAAGGTACCATCCGTAAAAAATACGCCACTTCTATGGGTGAAAACGCTGTGCACGGCAGCGACAGCGACGAGAACGCTAAGATTGAAGGCGACTTCTTTTTCTCCGGACTGGAGCAGTTTTAAGTTTTAAAGTTCTTACGTTAAAGGGAAAAACAGACGTTTGTAAAACGTCTTAAAATCCTTTTACAACTAATAATTGAATCATCTAGATTTCAGTAGATTGTTTAAAGCAAAACCCACTTTTATTAAAGTGGGTTTTCTTTTTTTATCAGGTGGATGTATAAAACGTCTCCTTTTCCTTTTAAACTAAAGAATACGTTTTCGAATTATTTACTTCATTAAAAAATAATCTGTTGCAAAACGTTTCTTATTCCTTTTAGATAGCGGCAATTCTTTTCAGTTTTAATATTCCCGTTTTTACATTTCCCGTGTAGGCGGTTTTTTCACCATATCGTTTTCCTGCGGCTCCACGGTGTAACCCAGCCGGCGCAGCAGGTTGATAACGCCGCGGTCGCCGGGCAGGTGGCCTGCACCTACAGCTATTACCAGGCTTTGCGTTGCCATCAGCTCTTCCAGCTTTTTAGCCCAGGCCTCATTGCGGCGATACAGCAGTATTTCGGTAAAGTTGGCTATACCTACATCTTCTTTTTTAGTGATGGCTTCCAGCTTGTCCAGCTGCTGGCTCAGGTAGGCATCGGTCAATTCTTCAAACTCCTTATTGTCGTTGTTCTTCTCATAATTGTCGATGTACTGAAACAATTGTTTGGCCTGCACGCTGTAAGGTATGCTGTCAAAAATGCTCATTTGGTAGGCCATGGTTTCCAGCCCTTTTACATCTTTGCGTTTGGCTTTGGCTTCTTTCATCACCAGCTGCTCCATGGCCACTTGTTTTTTACAATCCAGTGATGCCTGCATTAATGTGGAAGCGGCCAGCATAGGTTTATACGTTTCCAGCACCGAAAAAGGAATGAGTCCCGGCTGGCTTTTAAAGAAAGATCTTACTTTATCATATTCTTCTACTGTCAGCAGGTCGGCCAGCGTTGTATCGTTGCGCATCTTCATTTTGCCCAACACGCCAAGCATTTCAAACATGTTGTCCATATCCAGCTCCAGGTACACCCGGTCGGAAGCGCCGATGGCGTTGCGCAGGTTGGTACTCAGCTCAATATTATCGGCACAAAGAATATGGATGGTGCCAAACAGGTAAGAGGGCTTGCTCAGGTTTTTACCACTGATCTTCCAAAGCAGCGTATTGTTCGTATTAGGCGCCTGTGCCAGTGCAACCACCCAGGCCATTGAAAACAAAATACCGGCAAGCAGCTTCTTCATGAAAATTAATTTACAGCAATTTACAAACAACCTTTTGCATGCGCGCATGAGGCACAAAGTTTAACAATCAGAAGCGGGTAATTGTTGGTGCGAAAATTAGTTTGATTTTGCAGAATGGTTAACTAATAAAACGTCTGTTTTTCCTTTTAACTGGTGAACTTGTAAACTCCATTCAAAACGTCTGATTTTTCTTTTGAAATAATCGCTGCCTTTTGTATTATACTCATCGTTTCACATTTCACATATTAAAACGTCTGATTTTCCTTTTAAATTCTCGCAAGCCTGTTGCATAAAAAAACCCTTTTGTACTAAAAGGGTTTTCAGAAGTTTTTAAAAAATGAGTATTAAAATACTTTGGGACAATCGAGTTTGTTTTTGCCATTGCGGCCGGCAAAAGTAGAACCATAACCGCCGCCCAGCCGGAAACTAAGAGACAGGCCTGTAAAATAATAAAGGTCTTTATATTCGGCGCCGCCGCGCTGCGCGCCTTTGGCCGGGTACAACGGATCGCCGCCAGGCACTTCATCACCACGGTAAGAATATTCCACCGCCAGCTGCCCACGCTGCTCCAGCAGGTCGGTGGGGTCGGCATAGTTGGTGCTTACATCATCCAGGTAATCGGTAAAGGTTTTGCGGATGCCCAGCTCTGCGCCAATGCGAATGTTGTCGGTCAGTGCAAATTTAAAACCACCGCCAAATGGCAGCGAAACCTGCGTTAGCGAATAAGGCTTGCTTTCGGGGTAGCCATCCAGCCCCTGCCCTTCGGTGCTCAGCGGTTTTAAATAAACCTTGTTGTGCTCCGCATCGAACGTGTAGGGATTGTAGCGGAAAAGCGCCACGCCGCCAAATACATACGGCGACCAACGGATGTTGTTTAAATTAAAAATAGTGAACTCTCCCACCAGGCTTAATTCCGCAATGGAAGAAGTAAAATCGAGGTTGCGCAGCTGCAAATAGGTTTTGGTATTGAAATCGTCATTACCGGTTATTTTGCCATACATCAGCCCGGCGCGTAGGTTCAGGCGTTCTGTCAATTCGTAGCTAAGAGTAAGGCCGCCCACACCTTTGGTGGAGTTTTTTACGTATGCTTTATCAGTAAGGTCGCCCTGGTAGTTGCTGAGACCGCCAAATACACCCAGGTGAAAAGACTGGCTGAAGGCAACCGCTCCGGAAATGGTGAGGGATAGTAAAAGAAAAAACCTTTTCATTAGGTTGATTTTGCCGTACCGTTTGCAAAAATGAGGCCGAAGCTTACAACTTTACCGGCGGGCAGCGTTTGTTATACCAATCATTATCGTCGGTGCGCAAATTTCCGAATAGTTTAGCAACTGCGCTTAATTTAATTTCAAGGGTCAGTCCGGCAAAATAATACCAGTCCATTTCGGTGGGTGTGCCGCGCTGCTCGCCTGCTTTCGGGTAAGCCGAACCAGTGCCCAGTTCATCACCTCTAAAAGCCAGCTCCACTGCTTTGGGTCCGCGTAGTTGCAGCAGTTCTGCTTCATCCGCATAAGCGCCGCTTACATCATCCAAAAAGTCGGTAAAGGTTTTGCGCTGGCTGGCGTTGATGCCGATAGTAACACTGCGGCTGACAGCATAGCGAAGGCCACCGCCAAAAGAAAGCGCAGGCTGGTAAAGCGTATAAGGCTTGGTGCCCAGCCGTGAAGGGAGCCCTTGCCCTTCGGTACCCAACGGCTGCAGGTAATGCTTTTGACCCGCTGCATCATAGGTGTAAGGATTGAAATGAAAAAAGGCAACGCCACCATGCAGGTAAGGCAAAAACCTGTTGTTGTCGGCATTAAATAGGGTAAAGTCTAACTCTAAAAAAGCTTCTTTTATGGTGGACTGAAAACTAAGGTTGCGTACTTTCAGGTAATCGCGGTTCTTGGCGTCGGCTGCTTTTACTGTACCAATGCTGAAACCTCCCCTTACAGAAAAATGAGACCCCAGGGGCTTGCGCACCCAAATGCTGCCCCACTTGCCCGACTGGCTAAAGGAAAAGCTATTAGGCTGCAGATCGCCCTGGTAGCTGGAAAGACCGCCCTGCACACCCATATACGCTGACCTATCGGCTTCCTCCTGCGCAAACAATGACGCAAAAGGCAGCAACAGGATGAGCAAAAAGGATAAAGGTTTTAGAAGCATGCTACAGTTGGTGGCTTGTACAAAAGTGGTGCAAACAGCTGTAGTAACGCCTTTATCCCATTTTTATTTTGCAAACAGCCCTTTAAATGTAATGCCCAGTCCGGGTTGTGCCGAGGTTATGATGTTTCCATCGGGTTGATAGTCCAGCCCTTCGGCCACATCTTCCTGCAGCAGCAACGGGCCGTCCGCATCCACAAAATCAATTTGTGGCATCAGGTGGGCAATGGCGGCGGAGCCGATTGTGCTTTCGTTCATGCTGCCCACCATTACTTTCAGGCCCAGCTCGCGTGCCTGCGCTATCATGCGCAGGGCCGGTGTAATGCCGCTGCACTTGGTAAGCTTGATGTTGATGCCATGAAAATGGCCTACGCATTTTTCTACATCTTCTTCGGCCACACAGCTTTCATCGGCTATCAGCGGTATAGGCGATTTCTCAAACAACACTTTCATGCCTTCCCAATCGTCCTTGGCCAGCGGCTGTTCTATAAATTCAATATTAAGGTCTTTGAAGGCTTCTATTTTCTGCAGCGCTTCCTCTACCGTCCAGGCGGCATTGGCGTCTATGCGGATGACGGCATCCGTATGCTTGCGCAGCGCTTCTATGATCTGGATGTCCTTATCGGTACCGAGTTTTATTTTATAGATAGGCCAGGGCTTTTCCTGCATTTTAGCCACCATCTTTTCTACCGTGTCAATACCAATGGTATAATCAGTTCGGGGCTGCAGCAGCGGCTGCGGTTGCGGCAAAAGGGATTTCAGCGGTTTTCCTTTAAACTGTCCGTAAAGGTCCCAGCCCGCCATGTCCAGCGCGCACACCAAAAAAGGATTGGCCGGGAAAAGGTGGTGCAGGTAGTGCCAGTAGCGCTCAGGCTCGGTAAAGGCAAATTTTTCAACAAAAACTTTTTTACGTTCCAGGTCTTCCACCATTTTTTCTACCGAAATATTATAGTAGGTAATGGCCGGCGCTTCGCCGTAGCCCACGCGGCCCAGGTGCTCCAGCGATACCACCAGCGTAGGCTGGTGCGTTTTGGTTCCTTTAGAAATAGTGAACGGATGCCTGAAAGGTAATTGATAGGTGTGGTATGTAAGCTTCACTTCTTTGTTTATCGTCCGCTGTTAATAATATAATCGCTCAGTTCTTTATTAAATTCCGTTTCCTTTGCTAATTGCTCCAGTGGCAGGTGCATGCGGTAGCGCCAGTAGTGCGCCGGGTTGGCCGGGTTGTTAATGCGCTCTTCCGCCACATTCTCGTTTCGCAGGGTTTCGCTCATGCCCAGTATGTCCTGTATCTGGAAAATGCTCCACATGGCCGGTGCGTACAGGTGCTGCAAAATAATGGCACGGTTGATCCAGGCTTCGCCCTTTTGCGGTGCATAGCCGGTGCCCTGTAGTATGGTGTAAAAGAATTTTTCCGTACGTGCGCGGTCTTCTTCCCACCAGCCGCGGATGGTGCTCATGTCG
>CBDTUH010000169.1:0-7357 GCA_965363375.1 uncultured bacterium | reverse complement strand
CAAGCCGGCTCTTTTTGGCAGCATGGGCCTGTACCTGCTGTACACATTTGCAGAAGTATCCGTACTCACCAAACTGTTAAGGCAAAAGCCACAATGAGTAAGAAAGAAGCACCGCTAAATAGTTTGCAATCGTTTTTGCCGCCCAATACTTACGAGCCGGTGGTAGCTTACCTGCAGCAATACAAAGTGCACCTGACCGTAGCGCGCGAGCGCAAAAGCATACTGGGCGATTACCGCCACCGCACGGCGCACAAGGCGCACCGCATATCCGTTAACGGTAACCTCAATAAATATGCATTTTTAATAACGCTGCTGCACGAGCTGGCGCACCTGCTAACCTTTGAGCAATACGGCAATGCCGTGGCGGCGCATGGCCGCGAGTGGAAGGCTGTCTTCGGACAACTGTTAGCGCAGTTTCTGCAACATCGCGTTTTCCCTGCTGATATCGAAAAAGCATTGGTGCAATCCATCTCTAACCCGGCGGCCAGCAGCTGTGCCGATGTAACACTTTTGAAAACCCTGCGCAACTACGATGCACGCAGCAACAATGCTTTATTGGTAGAAGAATTACCGCCCAACGCCACCTTCAAAACCCACGATGGCAAAGTATTTCAAAAAGGCGAAAAGGTGCGCAAACGTTTTAAATGCGTGGAGCTGAAAACCGGCAGGTTGTATCTTTTCAGCCCGGTGTACGAAGTAGAACTGGCCTCTTAAATTTTAAAAGGAAAAAGAGACGTTTGGGCAAATGAAAAATTCAAAAAGAAAAATGTGAAACATCTTAAAAGGAAAAAGAGACGTTTTATTTCTTACTCATTTTATCCCTTTTTTGTTTGAAATTTTTCAAAAGGAATGAGAGACGTTTTATTTAAATCATCTTTCAATGGTTATTTAAGTTTTCTTTAGTGTAATACGGCGCCTTGCCATTGGTAAAGTTTTTACTTTCACACCTTAATTAAATATAAGAGAATGCTTAAACGTCTGTTTTTCCTTTTAATGGTAGCCACATCATTGGCAGCCTGCAACAATAGCAACGATACGGCCGATACAACCAACGATACAACTGCCATTGCGGAAACAACCACCGCTGATAGCCGCACCCAGATGCCCGCATTTACCATGATTAATGCGCAAGGAGAAGCCGTGGACCTGAAAAGCCTTGCCGGCAAAAAAGTACTGGTCAACCTGTGGGCCACCTGGTGCCCGCCCTGCCGCGCCGAAATGCCTTCGATAGAAAAACTGCACCAGTCGGTTGATAAAGAAAAAACAGCTTTTGTGATGCTGTCGCTGGATGATGATTTTGAAAAAGCAAAAAAGTATGTGATTGATAACAACCTGGACCTGCCGGTGTACTATCCGCAAAGCACCGACCTGCCTGAATTGTTTAATGTGCGCGGCATACCGGCTACTTTTATTTTTGATGAACAAGGCCAGCTGATTAAAAGTACCGAAGGCGCCGATAACTACGACACCGACGCTTATCGCCAACTGTTTAAATAAAAGGAATAAGAGACGTTTCAATTACGCCTTCCATAATTATTCACAAAAGGAAATTAAGACGTTTTCAAATAAAGAAAAAGGATGCAATGAAGGCATCCTTTTTTAATTATTTGAATCAACTTGCGGTGCGCAACTTGTTGCTGAGTGCTTCGTGGTAGGCCTTTATCTGAGCGTATACGCATGTTACATCTTCGCACAAAAAAGTAATGAAGCTATTAGCAGCCGCATTGGCCAGTACATAGTGCACAGCCTCTGCTTCGTCTGACAAGTAGGTAATTGTTTTTGTTTTGTCTACTTGATGAATACCTTTTGTAAGCAATTCATCAAACTCCTCTTTCTGCCGGCCACGCAGGTCCTTATCATGCCTTATAATAACATGGTCAAAAACTTTGGCTGCTTCCATTCCCAGTTCTATAATGTCTTCATCGCGGCGATCGCCTACGCCGGCTACTACGCCTACTTTTACCGATGCATCAAAAGATGAAATGAGCTTGCCCAGGGCCTGCAATCCATGTGGGTTGTGCGCATAGTCGAGCATTACTTTAAAGTGCGGAAAGTGAAAAATATTAACGCGTCCGGGCGTGGTTTCGCCACAGGGTACAAATGTGTTCAGCGCCTTTCGGATGGCCGATGCCCTGATGCCATTGGTATAAGCAGCCAGGCATGCGGCCAGCACATTGTAGCAATTGAATTCAGCAGCGCCATTGAACGTGATAGGAATGTTTTTTATTTCTTCAACAGGCAAGATCTTGCTTCCTTTTTGCAGCATGATATAACCCTCTTCCACATAAGCTGCCAGTCCGCCCGCTTCGCAATGCCGCTGTACGCGGATGTTGTCGGCGTATAAAGAAAACAAGGCCACTTTTGCGCTTACGCTGTCTTTCATGCTGTACACCAGGTCGTCGTCGGCATTTAAAATAGCATATCCTTTTTTGGCTGCGCTGCGCGCCACTACGGCTTTTACGCGGGCCAATTGTTCCAGTGTATCTATGCCTTCCAATCCTAAATGATCGGCGGCTACGTTGGTAATAATGGCGCTGCTGCATTCGTCGAAGCAAAGGCCGGAACGCAAAATGCCACCGCGCGCGCACTCCAGTACTGCAAATTCTACCGAGCTGTCTCGCAAAATAAAAGCACCAGACTGCGGGCCGGAGCAATCGCCTTTTTCTATCAGCTCACCGTTGATGTAGATGCCATCAGTGGTGGTGTAGCCTGTATTGTATTGTGCCTGCTGCGCTATATGTGCTACCAGCCGTGTGGTGGTGGTTTTGCCATTGGTGCCTGTTACGGCTACCAGCGGAATGCGGCCTGTGCTGCCTTTGAACAGCATATTGATTATTGGTTCCGCCACGTTAATACCTTTTCCGTTCGATGGTTGCAGGTGCATGCGCAGGCCGGGCGCCGCGTTAATTTCTATAATGGCGCCGCCGTTTTCCCTGATGGGTGTTTTCAGGTCGGTAGCCATTACATCTATACCGCAAACATCAAGACCTACCACACGGGCTGCTCTTTCAAACAGGGAAATATTAGCCGGATGCACCTGTGCCGTAACATCTGTAGCCGTGCCTCCGGTGCTGAGGTTGGCGGTCGATTTCAGCCAAAGTTCCTCGCCATAAGGCAAAACAGTTTCGATCGTATAATTTCTTTGATTTAATATAGAAAGCGTGTCTTCGTCTATTTTAATGATGGTTAAATGGCACTCGTGCCCTGTACCGCGCTGCGGATGGGCATTTACATTATCGATCAATTGCTGAATGGTATGCGCGCCATCGCCGGTAACAGAGGCGGGCGTTCGCATAGCTGCCGCTATCATTTTGCCATCCACAACCAATATTCTGAAGTCGCGGCCCTGTATATACTTTTCAACAATAACCTGAGGGCAAAACTGCTGCGCCAATGCAAATCTTTTCTGTGCGTCCAAAAAGTTTAAAATATTTGTTGTTGCACCTTTTCCCTGATTTGCATTCAATGGTTTTATCACAATGGGGAAACCAATGAGTTGCACCGTTTCCTGCAGCTTATTCACATCATCTATTACAGCGCCTTGAGGTACTGGAATATGTGCCTGTGTTAATAACTGTTTGGTTTCCTCTTTATTACCCGCAATGTCTACAGCAATACAGTTGCTTTTACTGGTGAGCGATGCTGCAATGCGCTGCTGTTGGCTGCCATAACCCAACTGCACATAGGCATCACCTTTTATATTCATCACTGGAATATTTCTGCGCACTGCTTCGTCTAAAATTGATTGTGTACTGGGGCCAGATTTATTACTGTTCCAAATAGTTTTTATACTTTCTTTGACCGCTTCTATTTCAGGCACTTCATTCTTCAAAAAAGCAGCTACTATGGCTACAGCACCCTCTGCGGCAGCCTTTGCTGTATAAACTTCGCTGTAGCTAAAAACAGCCACACATTCGTTGGCAGCCAGGCGTACTACCGCTTCATAAAATGGTTCAAGATTAGCGCCAGCCTGCTGCTGCAGCGCAATGCCTGTTTGTGCCACCATCAAAGCAAGGGCTGCATGAGGTTGCAGTTCAAAAGGAAAATCAAACGTTTTACTAAGATTGTATTTCGTTTTTTCAAATTGTGCCAAGCTTACATGTAAGGGAAGCGAACTGATGGTGATTTGAATGAGTTTATGGTGGCAGACAGACCAATAGTTGGGCCCGTTCAATACCTTGATATTGGTAACTTTCATATAGTTGAGGGCAATAGTTATTAATTAGGATAGTAGAAAATAATGTACCAATTTATGGGCGATAATTGCTGTGTTATTTGAACAAAATTGGCATATTTCTTTGTCCGGTTATTTTATGCATCAACCCAAAGGATATTTAATAGCGATAGGCGGTGCCGAAGATAAAGGCAGCCTGGAAAAGACCAAAAGCCAGAATGTTCTGGATTTTTTTGAAGAAGGCATTTTAAAGCATATTATAGAACTGGCTTCTAAAAAAGGCAAGCCAGTGATAGAGGTCATTACAACAGCATCATCGGAACCGGATGAAATGGCGCAAACATACCGGACGGCTTTTAAAAAGCTGGGCGATATTGACATTGGCCATATAAAAATTACCAGCCGCGAAGAAGCAGAAAGCAAAAAAGTGCTGGACCGGCTGGCCAGATGCAATTGTGTGATGTTTTCCGGCGGCGACCAGTTTCGACTTTGTTCTACATTGGGCGGCACCATATTTTCCGATATGCTGAAGCAGCGCTACCAGGATGAACATTTTATTATTGCCGGAACCAGTGCCGGAGCGGCTGCCATGAGCAATACCATTATCTGCAGCGGCGATCCTGCCAAATCTTTTATGAAAGGTGAAATAGAACTGAGCCTGGGCTTTGGTTTTTTGAACAACGTAATTATTGATACGCATTTTGACAAGCGCGGCCGCTTTGGGCGGCTGGTACAGGCTATTGCCACACAACCCGGTACCATTGGTTTGGGGTTGTGTGAGGATACGGGTGTGGTCATTGAAAAAGGCTCTCGACTAAAAGCCATAGGCTCCCGAAGTATTGTGATAATAGATGGCAGCAACATCCGGCACAACAGCATTGCTGACATAAAAAACGACATACCAATTTCTGTTGAAAACCTGACTGTACATGTTATGGCCAACTCCGACCTTTTTGACCTGAACACACGTGGATTTACAGGCGTACAGTTTACACCACACCTAAAATAAATTGATTTTAAAAGGAAAAAGAGACGTTTTGGAAAATGCAGAATTAAAAAGAAGAATGGCTTTTTTAAAGAATTTTCTGGTTCTGTAAAACAAAAGGAAAAAGAGACGTTTTAAGTTCACGTGCTGTTAACCTTAAACTATATAAGGAAAAAGAGACGTTTTGACAAAGCATCAAAACGTCTCTTTTTCCTTTTAAATGGCAGGCTGTTTTAAATACAAAAACTAAGCTTCAGCCTGAAGCAAAGCCATACACTTTTCGAGGCTTTCCTTCCAGTGCGGTGGGGTGATGCCAAAAACCGATTTTATTTTTAAAATATCCATGGCAGTATACAGAGGACGTTTGGCTGGTGTTGGATATTCTGTAGTAGGAATGGAAACCACGTTGCAATCAGACTTTAAGTTTTCTTTGATGGCCACTGCAAAATCGGCCCAGGAAATAATGCCTTCGTTGCGGTAGTGATAAATGCCACCCTGCCATTTTCCGCTTTCAATAATTTGCATAATTGCCGCTGCCAGGTCGGCTGCATACGTTGGCGAACCTACCTGGTCTGCCACTACGCGCACATCTGGCCGCGACTGCATCAGCCGCATCATGGTTTTTACAAAATTGGCACCATGTGATGAGTAAACCCAACTCGTGCGAATGATGATGGCATCTGCATTGGCAGCTGTTACTTTTTGCTCGCCCTGCAGTTTGGACAGGCCATATTGATTAACGGGATTGGTAGGTGCTTCTTCTGTTTGCGGTGCGGTAGCGGCCCCATCAAATACATAGTCTGTTGAGATATGTATAAAGCGGGCACCCTGTTTTTTACTTGCTAAAGCAAGCGTTTTGGGTGCTGTTGCATTGCCGGCAAAAGCAGCTTCTGTTTCAGTTTCGGCTTTGTCCACCGCTGTGTAGGCAGCGCAGTTGATGCAATAGTGGGGTGCAAACGTCTCAAAAACCTTTTGTACCTGCTCCGCATTGGTTACATCCAGCTCGGCACGGCCGCAAAAATGGAATTGATGTTGCGGAAAGCGTGTTGCTAATTGTTGCAGTTCGTAGCCCAGTTGCCCATTGGCGCCGGTTACCAGTATGTTGGCCATAAAAGGAAAATTAGACGTTTTTAGAAATTGGTGACGGCGTTTTTAAAATCAGGCAGTTGCGCATCTTTTTCAGATATCACGGCTTTGGAAAGATCTACCTTCCAGTCGATATTCAACTCGGGATCGTTGTAGCGGATGCCGCCTTCGCTTTGCTTGTTGTAAAAGGCATTGCACTTGTACATCACTACGGCCGTTTCGGTCAGTACTGAAAAGCCGTGCGCAAATCCTTCGGGTATGTACAATTGTTTTTTGTTTTCAGCAGAAAGCTCCAGCGCAAAATGCTGGCCGTAAGTAGGAGAGTGCTTGCGGATGTCTACTGCCACATCTAAAATAGAGCCTTCCAGAACACGCACCAGTTTTGCCTGTGCATGTGGGTTCTTCTGGTAGTGCAGGCCGCGTATCACGCCATAGCTCGATTTGGATTGATTGTCTTGAACAAAGTTCGCCTCAATACCATTCTGTTGAAATAGTTGCTGGTTATAGCTTTCAAAAAAATAGCCGCGGCTGTCTTCAAAAACAGTGGGCTCTACAATCACCAATCCTTTGATATCACATGTAATAAAAGGCATTTCGAGAAAAAGATTTAATATAAATAAGAAAAGGGTTTTTAACCCCTTTTCTTATTTGCGGCTTTGAAATTCTTTGGGTTGTTTGCTCCATTCCGATTCCGGCAGGCTTTTAAAATATTCATAGGTTCTTTTCAAACCTTCTGCGCGTTCCACTGTAGGTTCCCATCCCAGTATTTCGCGAGCTTTGGTAATATCTGGCTTGCGTTGTTTGGGATCGTCGGCAGGCAGCGGCTGGTAAGTGATTTTTACTTTATTGCCGGTTAGTTTCAGCACTTCCTCTGCAAAATCCTTTAACGAAATTTCGCTCGGATTGCCAATGTTTACCGGCATGGCGTAGTCGCTTAGCAGCAGGCGGTAAATACCTTCCACCAGATCGTCTACATAACAAAAAGAACGCGTTTGTGAGCCATCGCCAAAAACCGTCAGGTCTTCACCACGTAGAGCCTGTCCGATAAAGGCGGGAAGCGCACGCCCATCGTTGAGACGCATGCGCGGACCATAGGTGTTGAAGATGCGGAT